>NZ_CDRRBS010000046.1:0-8591 GCF_977040545.1 Pseudostreptobacillus sp.
ATAGTGAATATATTAAAATATGATTTACCTAAATTTGTTGAAAGTCTAGGAGCGAGTATAGAAATTGATGTTAAAGAAAGTTATCATCCTGTGATAAATGATTTTGAAAAAACTAAATTTTTAGAAAATAATATATTAGATATTTTTGGAAAAGAAAAGCTTGAAATTATAGAGCAAGCTAGAATGGATGTAGAAGATGTAAGTTATTTTCTTGAAGAAATTCCCGGATCATATTACAGACTAGGAATAAGAGATGAGTCTATAGGGGCTGTATATGATTTACATCATCCTAAATTTAAAGTAAATGAAGAAGCAATAAAATATGGTTTGATTTTGCAATTTAAAAATGCTTTGGAGTATTTGAAATGAAAATAAATGATATAGTAGAAATAAAAATAGAAAAGTTGGTTTTTGGAGGAGAAGGACTAGGATATTTAAATGATTTTGCAATTTTTGTTCCTATGTCTGTTCCTGGAGATGTTTTAAGTATTAAGTTAATATCTTTAAATAAAAATTATGGTAGAGGTTTAATAGAAAAGATAATTTTGCCATCTAATGATAGATTAGATAATAAAAAAATAACATTTGAGGATTATTCTGGTTGTGATTTTGCAATGATAAAATATGATAAGCAAGTTTTATATAAATCAGAAATATTAAAAGATATATTAAAGCGTTTGGGAAAAATTTCTGTTGAAAATATTCCTTTTGAAAAAAGTGACGATATATATAATTATCGAAATAAAGTAGCAGAACCTTTTGTTAAAATAAAAGGAAAAATACATACAGGATTTTATCAAAAAAGAACTCATGATATATTTGTTGCGGATGAATATAATTTAAGGTCTATTTGTTGTAATTATATAATGAATGATTTGTTAGAAGAAATGAATAAATTTAAAGGTACTAAAAGGGAATTTAAGGTATATAATGATGTAAATAAAAGTGGACTTCTTAAAACTTGTATTGTTAGAAATAATAGTAAAGGAGAATTGTTACTTGTTTTAGTAGTTGATAAAGAATCTAATTTAAATAGGTTAAAAGATTTTTTATTATATTTTTATAAAAAACATGATAATCTTAAATCTATATATATATCAATTAAAAATAAAAAAGATAATGTTATATTTGGTGAAGAAACTTATAAAATAGCAGGATTAGACTATATTGAAGAAAATATAATGGGTATCAATTTTAAGATTTATCCTGATTCATTTTTTCAGATAAATAGAAATCAAACGATTAAGTTATATAATGATGCGATAAATTTACTTGGAGATTATTCTGATAAGAATATAATAGATGCATTTTCAGGTACGGGGACAATATCTATGATAATGTCTTTAAAAGCCAAAAAAGTATACGGGATAGAACTAGTAAAATCATCTGTTATTGCTGCAAGAAAAACTGTAAAAGATAATAATATTAATAATGTGGAATTTATAGAAGCTAGAGTTGAACATGTTATTGATAAAATTATGAATAAAGATAAAATAGATTATATAGTATTTGATCCACCAAGAAAAGGGATAGATTATTCTGTTCTAGAAAGTGTTTGTGAATCAAATATATCTAAAATTGTGTACATTTCTTGTAATCCGTCAACACTTGCAAGAGATATAAAAATATTGATAGAAAAAGGATATAGACTAGAATATGTAAAAGGTTATGATATGTTTCCTCAAACACATCATATAGAAGTTTTAGTTCTATTAGTGAAAGGAGAATAATGATATTATTTTTTATATTATTTATATTAGCTTATTTAGTAGGTTCTATTCCTAATGCGTTATGGATAGGTAAGATGTTTAAAAATATAGATGTTAGAGATTTTGGTAGTGGAAATGTAGGTGCAACTAATGCAGCTAGAGTTTTAGGGTGGAAACTTGGAGTAATGGTATTATTATTTGATGCTTTTAAAGGAATGATTTTTATTATTATTGCTAGAAAGTTTGGATTATCAGATATATATGTAGTATTAATAGGACTTGCAGCAATATTGGGTCATAGTTATAGTATATATCTTAAATTTAAAGGAGGTAAGGCAGTAGCAACTTCTTTAGGAGTTATGTTAGTGTTGATACCTAAAGTAATTATTATACTAGTTATTGTATTCCTTTTGATTGTTATTTTTTCAGGATATGTTTCTCTTGCTTCAATAAGTGTTGCAGGTCTACTTCCAATTTTAACGTATATAATGTATAATAATATTATAGCTTTATTATCACTTGTTGTAGGAATACTAGTTATATGGAGACATAAATCTAATATTAAGAATTTATTAGAAGGTAAAGAAGATAAATTTTACGATAAAGCTAATAGAAATAAGTAATATAAGGAGAGGTTATGAAAATATTAACTATAGGTGGAGGTAGTTGGGGAACTGCTTTAACTTACTTATTAGATAAAAAAGGATATAAGTGTTATATTTGGGAATATAACGAACAATATCGTAAGGAAATTAGAGAAAGTAGAGAGAATAGTAATTTTTTAAAAGGTTTTAAATTAAATGAAACTATAGAAATTATAGATGATTATTTAGAAATAATAAATAAAGAAAATATAGATATTATTTTACTTGCAACTCCAACACAATTTTTGAGAAATATAGTTGTTAAATTGAAAGGTAATATTAATAAAAATACTATACTTGTAAATGTGGCTAAAGGAATAGAAATTTCTAGTGGTTTTACTATATCTAAAATGATAAATGAAGTTTTAGGAGAAAATATATATAAATATGTATTACTTGCTGGTCCAACACATGCAGAAGAAGTAGTAAATGATATGCCTTCAGCAATATCGGCAGTATCTAATGATCAAGAAGCAGCAAAAATAGTTCAAAATGTTTTTAGTATAGGACATACTTTAAGAGTTTATACTGGTTCAGATTTAATTGGTTCTGAATTAGGTGGTGCGATAAAAAATTGTCTTGCAATATGTGCAGGTATTTGTGATGGATTAGGATATGGTGATAATACTAAAGCTGCTCTATTAACTCGTGGAATGAATGAAATGGTTGTTATAGGTAAAGCGTTAGGAGCTAATCCCCATACATTTTTAGGTTTAACAGGTATAGGTGATATGATAGTTACTTGTACAAGTAAACATAGTAGAAATAGATATTTTGGTGAAGAAATAGGTAAAGGTAAAAAAGTAGACGATGTAATCAATGAAATGAAGATGGTAGCAGAAGGGTTACCTACTTCAAAAGCATTATATAATATTATAAAAAAATATTCTTTAAGAGCTCCTGTATTTACTGAATTATATGCTCTTCTTTATGAAAATAATAATGTTAAAGATCTTTTACCTACATTTATGTCGAGAGAATTAAAATCAGAATTTTAGGAGAATAGATGGATAATAAGATAAATGAAGAAAAGGATATAAATCTAATATCTTTATATATATCAGACTTACAAAGTCATGACTTACTTAGTGCAGAGGAAGAATTTGAGTTATTTAAGAGATTTAGAGAAGATAATGATGAACAAGCTAAACATCTTTTAATATTATCTAATTTAAGATTAGTTGTTTCAGAAGCGAAAAAAATGGTTGGTAATGGATTACCTTTAATAGATTTAATAAGTGAAGGAAATTTAGGATTAATAAAATCTATAGATAAGTTTGATTATAACAAAGGTTTAAGATTTAGTACTTATTCAGTTTGGTGGATAAGGCAAACTATAAAAAAAGCTATAGTGAATTTAGGTAGAGATATAAGGATACCTTCTTATAAATATGAACAATTATCTAAGGTTAATAAAGTAATAGATAGTTATCAAGCTGAAAATGGTGATATACCAAGTCCGGAATATATAGGGGAGCAATTAGGTATGAAACCTAATAAGGTTGTTTTACTTCAAAATGAATTTCAGGATATAGTATCTTTGAGTGAATCTATAGGAGATAATATATATCTTGAAGATGTTATAGGTCAAGAAGATGATTTAGAAACTGAAATAATAAAAAAAGATCAAATTATAGAAATTTATGATCTTTTAAATAGTGCTTTAAATGATAGAGAGAAAGAAATTTTAGAGATGAGATATGGATTAGGCGAATCTAAAATATATACTTTAAAAGAAATAGGTGTTAAGTTAAATATTACTAGAGAAAGAGTTAGACAAATAGAGAAAAAATCCATAATTAAACTTAAAAAGTATTTAGAAGATTATAAAGATATTTATTGAAAGGAGTAGGTGTAATGTTAGATATAAAATTAAATAGAAGAGAATTTTTGAAAATGATACAAATTGTAGACAATGCTATTGTTGATGATAAATCAAATAGTAGTAAAACTGGTACTTATGTAGAAGTTTTAGATGATAAGATAGTATTGAAAGGTATGAGTGATGGTCTATTTATAAAAGCAGAATTAGCATGTGAAGTTATTGAAAAAGGAGAATTTATTATTAGACATAAACTTATGGAAGAATTTTTGAAACAGTTAGATTCAGAAATTATAGAAATAAAAGAAATTGATAATAAAATAAATATAATATCTGGTCAAAGTAGTAGTGAATTTTCTATATATCAATATGAAAAAATGTATGAACCAAAAGTTGGTGAAGTTGCAATGAGTATAAATTTTGATAGAAATAAATTACTAGATGATATAAATAATGTTAAATTTGCTGCAGATATTCAATTAGGAAATAAAACGAATTGTATTAGATTTGAGAAAGAAAATGCAATTAAGCTTATAGCAACAGATCAGAGAAGATTAGTGTATTTGGAAAGAAAAATTGAAGAAGCTGATGGAGAAAGTTTAAGTATAAGTATACCTTTACGTTCTATAAATAGTTTATCTAAGATTATGAATCAGTTAGATGATGAGGTTATTAATTTTAAATCTGATGGAGCTAGAGTTTTATTTAAATTTAAAGATGTTGAAGTTATATCAAAGTTAAATGAATCAGCATATCCTATGTATAAACCTTTAATCGATAAGATAAATAATTGTGATAAGAAAGCTACTATAAATATTAAAGACTTTACTTCAGTTTTAAAAAGAATATATGTTTTTGTTAAAGATAATAAAGATAAAAAAGATGTAGCTTTATTAACGTTTAAATCAAATTCTTTAGAAATATTAGGTAAAACTGATTTAGCAGAATCTAGTGAAAATTTACCTATAATTTATGATGGAGGAGATTTAAGTATAGGATTAAATGTTAAATTTTTATTGGATTATTTACAAACTTTACAAGAATCTGAATTTGTTGAAATCTATTTATCAAATGAGTTAAATCCTATTTTTATAAAAGATAATTCAAAGCATACAGTTTACTTAGTTGCACCAACTAAAATGTAAAATAATTAAAAAATGTTAAAAAAGTTTTTGTTTAAAAAACTATTTAAAAATCTATGTTTTTATTTAAAAGTTAAAATATAGGTTAAAAAAGTTACGATTTTTAAAATAGTAATAATAAAAATTATACTCAAATTTAGGGTATATTATATTATAATATAAATTAAGGGAGTGAATCGTTATGATGAAGTATTTACAAAGACTAGGTAAATCTTTAATGTTACCAGTAGCAGTATTACCAGCTGCAGCTCTATTAATGGGTATAGGTTATTTCTTAGACCCAACAGGATGGGGAGCAGGAAATGTTGTTGCTGCATTCTTTATTAAAACAGGAGCTGCAATAATAGATAAAATACCAATACTATTTGCTATAGGAGTTTCATTAGGGATGACTAAAGAAAAAGATAGTGCTTCTGCTTTATCTGGATTAGTTGCTTATTTAGTTGTAACTACATTATTATCTTCAGGAGCTGTTGCTCAATTTATGCAAGTTGCACCTGAAGAAGTTCCAGCAGCTTTTGCTAAAATAGAAAATCCTTTCATAGGGATTTTATCAGGGATTATAGCTGCTGAATTATATAATAAATTCCATAAAATAGAATTGCCTGATTTCTTAGCTTTCTTTAGTGGTAAAAGAGCTGTACCAATTATAACATCATTTGTTATGGTTGCAGTATCTGGATTATTATTCTTTATTTGGCCAACAATATTTGGTGGTTTAACTAAGTTTGGTGAAGGATTTGCTAAATTTGGACCTGTAGGTGCTGGATTATTTGGATTATTTAATAGATTATTAATACCTTTAGGATTACACCACACATTAAATTCAATATTCTTCTTTAACTTAATTGGAATTAATGATATAGGAAGATTCTGGGGAGATCCAGCTAATGCATTAGTTGATTTACCAGAAGTTGTTAAATCTACATATCATGTAGGTATGTACCAAGCAGGATTCTTCCCAGTAATGATGTTTGGGTTACCAGCAGCAGGATTTGCTATGTATATGACAGCTAAACCAGAAAGAAAATCTGAAATAGGATCATTAATGTTAGCAGCAGGAGTTGCAGCTTTTGTAACTGGTGTTACTGAACCATTAGAATTCGCATTTATGTTTGCTGCACCATTATTATATGCTTTACACGCTATTTTAACAGCTATTTCATTAACAGTAGTTGCTTATCTTGGAACAACTGCAGGATTTGCATTTAGTGCTGGATTAATAGATTATGTTTTAAGCTTAAGAAACCCTAATGCTAATAATCCATTATTATTACTTCTTGTTGGTATAGTATTTGCGGCTATTTACTTTGCAGTATTCTACTTTGCAATTAAATTCTTTGATTTAAAAACACCAGGTAGAGAAGATGACATAGTAGATGTTAAAGTTGAAGTTACATCAGATGATAAATTTACAGCAATGGCAGAAATAATACTTGAAGCTATTGGTGGACCTGCAAATATAGTATCAGTTGATAATTGTGCTACAAGATTAAGACTTGAATTAAACAATACTGATATAGTAGATAAAAGTAAAGTTAAAGCTTCTGGTGCATTTGGAACTACAATTGTGAATAAAAATGCTGCTCAAATAGTAGTAGGACCTAAAGTTGAATTCGTTGCAACAGCATTAAAAGAATTAATTAAATAATATTTTATTTATAAATACTCCCTTTTGGGAGTATTTTTATTTTCTTATTCAAATTTTAAAAAAAAAATGTTAATATATACTAAAGGAAACTTATTTTAGGAGGAAATATGATTGGAATTATAGGGGCAATGGATGAGGAAATTAGTGTAATATCATCAGAAATAAAAAATTTAACAGTATATGATATTAATAATATGAAATTTTATAAAGGTAAAATATATGATAAAGATATAGTTTTGGTAAAATCAGGTATTGGTATGGTTAATGCCTCTATTACGACAACTTTATTATTTAAAGAATTTGGTGTTGATAAAATACTATTTTCAGGAGTCGCTGGTTCTTTAAATAGAAATGTAAATATAGGTGATGTAGTAATAGGAGATAGTTTACTTGAATATTTATTTGATGCAACAGAATTTGGTTATGATATAGGTACAATACCAAGAATGGATACTTCAATATTTAGATCAGACATATTATTAAATAAAATAAAAAATATTTTAAAAAATGATAATATATATTATGGTAAAATTTTATCTGGAGATAAATTTGTTTCTAATTTATCAGAAAAAGAGAAATTGGGTGAAAAGTTTAATGCACTTGCAGTAGATATGGAATCTGCATCAGTTGCTCACTGTGCTCATGTATTAGGAATAGAATTTGCTATTATTCGTTCTATATCTGATTCGTTAAATTCATCTTCTGTAATGGAATATACAGAATTTGTTAATTTAGCTGCTAATAATTCTAAAAATGTAATACTTAAAATTTTAAAAGGTGGTATATAATGAGAAAAAAAAATAAGTTTATAAATCTATTGTTTTATTTATTACTTTTTATTTCTTTTATCTTTATTTTTCTTAAGGTTAAATATATAAATAGGACTGCAGTTACAAATACGCAAATTTTTTCTTCTTCATTTAATATAAGAAAAGTTGGGTTTGAAAAAAATAAAATAGATATTACAGAAGATGAAAAGAAAGATGAAAAAGAATTAGTAAATTCTGAAATTAAAGAAGATGAAAAAGAAGAAATAAAAACTAATGATGAAATTAAACAAGAAGAAGTAAAAGCTAATGATAAAATTAAGCAAGAAAAAGAAACAACTAAAGTTAAAAAGGAAAATAAACAAAATGAAGTAAAGAAGGAAACAAAAAAGGAAGTTAAAACTGATATAAAAACAGCTAAAGAAAAAGAAAAAACTGTGAACACAATAGTTAATGATTTGAATAATAAAGTGGCAAATGAAAAAAATACTAAAAAAATAAAGAATAATAAGAGATAGAAGGTAATAATATGGATGATAAATTAAGAAATAAATTGGAAGAAGAGTATAGAAATAGTAGAAATATCATTTGTGGTTGTGAAGAAATTTCATTTGAAAATTTTTCTGAATTTAGAGTTGCAGAATTAAGTTCAGAATTTAGAAAAAAATTTAAAGAAAGAATATTAAAAGATGCAAAAATTAAAAAACCAAATATTTTAAAGGTTGATAGTTTTTTAAATCACAAATTAGACATTAAATTATTAAAAGAAATAGGAGAAGAATTTTCTAGAATATTTAGAAAAGAAAAAATTGATAAAATAGTTACAATAGAAACATCAGGTATTTCTATAGCAACT
>NZ_CDRRBS010000047.1:0-8570 GCF_977040545.1 Pseudostreptobacillus sp.
GACTAACAGCTAAATTTTCAAGTATAGTATCTTTAACTTGTTTTAATCCAAAATGTTCATCATTTAATATTTTTTCTGCTTTAAATATATCTATATTTTTAATTTCTTCTCTTTCCCAAGGAATTTCTAAAATACTTTCTATATATGATCTAATAACACCTGCTTCTGCTGACATATCATTTAATTTTTTAAGTCTAGATAATTCTTTATTTAATTTTTCTTTTAATTCTTTAGGTAAATCTCTTTTTGTTATTGAATCATATAGTTCATTAACTTCTTCTTCCATATCATTTTCATCAAGTTCTGAATACAGACCTTTTATTTTTTCTCTAATATAGTATTGTTTTTGATTTTCTTCTATATTTTTCTTAACTCTATCTTCTACAGATTTATCTATTTTATTAAATTCACGTATCACTTTTATCGCATTTGATAATATTTTAAACATATCATCAATATCATTGGCTTCAAGTATTTTTACCCTATCTTCTTCACTTAAATCTAAAGTTGTAGCTAATGTATATATCATTATATCAAATGGATTTATTTCAAATATAGCTCTCAATATATCTTCCGGTAAAGAATTTTTATTATTTTGATTTACTTCTTCTACCACCTTTTCCAAATACATTCTATATTTTTTTTCATTTTTAGTTTTAAGATTTTCTACTGGATATAGCTCATATTCCGCACTAAAATACCCTGTTTGATGTAAACCAAATATATCTTTTATTTTTACCCTATCTATTCCTTCTATCAATACCCTTAAATTTCCGTCAGGTAATTTAATTATTTGAATAATTTTAGCAACTACCCCAACTTCATTTATATCTTCATATCCCTCAATTTCTTCATTTTTTGAATCTTTTTGTATAGATAATATAATATTACCTTCATATTTTTCCATAGATTCATCTATTGCTATTTTAGAAAAATCTCTTCCAACTATAATAGGTATAACTGCTTGTGGATAAAATAGTATTTCTCTTGTTGGAATAAAAGGAAGAAATTTTCTTTTTTTTGCCATTAATTTTCCTTTCTTTCTTCACTTTTAATAAAATTTTCATTTTTTTCTTTAATTAATTCTTTAGTAACAACTACTTTTTCAACATTTTCTTGCGATGGTATTTCATACATCAAATCCATCATAGTATTTTCTATTATACTTCTTAACCCTCTAGCTCCTATTTTTCTCTTAAGTGCAAGTTCTGCTATTTCATCTATAGCTTCTTCTTCAAATTCAAGATTAACATTTTCAAGTTCAAAATATTTCTTATATTGCTTTACAATAGCATTTTTAGGTTTAGTTAATATAGACTTAAGAGCTTCCTTATTCAACTCAGATAAAGCTGTAATTACTGGTAATCTACCTATAAGTTCAGGAATTATACCAAACTTTCTAATATCTTCAGGTAATACATGTTCAAATATACTCATATCATCTAGTTCTGTTTTATCATTTTTTAATCCAAACCCTATTTGTTTTTTATTAAGTCTTGATTTTATTTTATTTTCAAGTCCGGCAAAAGCACCACCTACTATAAATAAAATATTAGTTGTATCTATTTCTATCATTTCTTGATTAGGATGTTTCCTTCCACCTTGTGGAGGTACACTAGAAACCGTTCCTTCTATTATTTTTAATAATGCTTGTTGAACTCCTTCACCAGATACATCACGAGTAATAGATGTATTTTCTGATTTTCTTGCAATTTTATCTATTTCATCTATATATATTATTCCTCTTTGTGCAAGTTCTATATCATAATCAGCAGCTTTTATTAGTTTTAATAATACGTTTTCTACATCATCACCAACATATCCTGCTTCTGTAACTGTTGTTGCATCAGCTATCGCTAAAGGAACATTTAATATTTTTGCTAAAGTTTGTGCTAATAATGTTTTACCTGAACCTGTTGGTCCTATTAAAAGAATATTTGATTTTTGCATTTCTATTTCATCATTATCTATCATATTTATTCTTTTAAAGTGATTATATACAGCAACTGAAAGCACTTTTTTTGCACTTTCTTGCCCTATTATATATTCATCTAATTTTGCTTTTATTTCTTTTGGTTTTAATAAAGTATAATCAAATCTCTTTTCTTCTTCATCTTCAGATTCCAAATATCCTTCACGTTGAGTTATACACTCATCACATATAAAGGCTGTCATATCATCATTAGAATATAGAGTTAAAACCTCTTCTTCATTTTTCCCACAAAATGAGCATGTTTTTAATTCTTCTATCATATCATTACTCCAATACACTATCAACTAGACCATATTCTTTAGCTTCACTTGCATCTAAATAATTATCACGTTCTGTATCGGCTATAACTTTATCATAATCTTGACCAGTATTTTGGGCTAATATAGTTGCTAGTTTTTTCTTAATTTTTATAATATTTTCTGCAACAATTTGTATATCTGTTGCTTGTCCTCTTGCTCCTCCTAATGGTTGATGTATCATAATTTCAGCATTAGGTAGTGCATATCTTTTCCCTTTTGTACCTGAAGATAATAGAAAAGCTCCCATACTTGCAGCCATTCCTATACATACAGTTGCAACATCACAAGATATATGATTCATTGTATCATATATACCAAGTCCTGCCGTTACTTGTCCTCCAGGTGAATTTATATACATTGTTATATCTTTTTCTTTATCTTGTGCATTTAGAAACAGCAATTGTGCTATTATTGCATTTGCCATTTCTGTATTTATTTCTCCACTTAAAAATATTATTCTATCTTTTAAAAGTCTAGAATATATATCATAACTTCTTTCACCTTGTCCTTCATTTTCTATAACATAAGGTAATAAAGACATTTTTCCTCCATTCTTTATAACGAAAACTAGACACAGGGTCTAGTTTTCTATAATTAATTATTTTCTAATAAGAATTCATTTATCTTTCCAAAGAATAATTGAGAATTTATTCTTCCGATATATCTTCCTAATTCCCCTGATTTTTCAAGTTCAGATTTAATTGTCTCTACATCCATTCCATACATAGAAGCTATATTTTTTAATTCATTCTCTATATCTTCATCACTTACTTTTATATCTTCTGTTTCTCCAATTTTAGATAATACAAAGCTAGTTTTGATTCCTTTTATAGCATTTGCTCTTAAATCTTCTCTCATTTTTTCAACAGTTTGACCTGTCATACTTAAATATGATTCTAAGTTCATTCCTTGCATTTGTAATTGTTGAACAAATTGAGCTATATTTGCATCTATATCTTGTTCAACTAATATTTCTGGAACTTCTATATTAACACCATCAACTATTTTTTCAACAATTTTACTTAATTTTACATTTTTAGCTTGATTTTCTTTTTCTACTAATAAGTTTGCACGTACATTAGTTTTTAAATCTTCAAGTGTATCTGTCCCATTTTCTTTGGCAAAATCATCATTTAATTCAGGTAATACTATTTCTTCTAAAGAATTCAATTTAACTTTAAATACTGCTGGTTTACCTTTTAAATTTTCTGCATGATATTCTTCAGGGAATTTAACATTTACTTCAAATTCTTCTCCTACTTTGTGTCCAACAATTTGTTCTTCAAAATTATCTATAAATGTTTTAGAACCTAATTCTAATTTATGTCCTTGTGCTTTTCCACCTTCAAATGCAACACCATCTATAAATCCTTCAAAATCTATATTAGCTATATCTCCATTTTTAGCTTCTTCTCTTGTTGTTTTTTCATATTTTTTAGCTCTTGAAAGCATTCTATCTAATTGAGCTGAAACATCTTCATCACTTACTTCAACTTTTTCTAATTCTACATTTAATCCTTTATATTCAGGTAAATCAAATTCAGGGAATACTGCAACTTTCAAGTTAACTTTTAAACTATCTTTTTCTAATTTTAAATCTGTGATTTGTAATTCACTTACAGGTTTAAATGATTTATCTTTTAATACTTCAGCATATTCTTCTCTTATTACTCTATTTAATATTTCATCTCTTATATCATCAGCAAATGTTTTTTCTATAACATCTTCAGGTACATGTCCTTTTCTAAATCCATCAACTTTAACATTTTTGAATTTTGATAATACATCTTTTCTTAATTTAGCAAATTCCTCCCCATCTTTTATTATCTCAAATGCAACTTCTGATCCATTTAATATTTCTTTTTTCATTTTTCCTCCTATTTAATATCTTTCAATTTTATTCTTATTGTTTTTTTACTTACCAACTCAGGTGTATATATTATTTTATAGGATTTATTAATTTTTTTCAAGTCTAATTTATCAACTAAATTATATCCTAAAACATTAAATTCTTTTCCATTCTTATATACACTTGCTTTAAAATGATTATTATCTACTCCAAATTTAAACACATTTTTAAATATTATATCTTCATCATAGAAATTAGGTTCACTATTTGAAAGACCAAAAGGTCCTAAAGTTTGTATTTCTTTCACTTTTTTTACACCAATTTCTTTTAAGCTTACTTTTTTATCTATTACTATTTCATGATTTTTTCTTATTTTTTTACTAAGATTAATTAACCCATTTTTCATTTTTCTTTTTATTAAATTCAAATTTTTCTTGGTCATAAGAAAACCTGCTGCTAAATCATGACCTCCAAAATTTATATAATATTCTGAAAATTTAGTTATAAAATCATAAATATTTGAATCTGAAAGACTTCTACATGAACCTTTACAGTAATTTCCTTCTATTGATATCAATATTACAGGAACACGAAATTCAAGTGCAAGCCTCGAAGCAAGTGAACCCATAGTTAAAATATTTTCATCATTTATTTCATAATATATATATTTAATTTTATCTCTATATAACTTAAATTTATTAGATATTTTTTCGAATACCTGATTTTCATATTTTTTTCTTTCTTTATTATACTCATACATTTCGCTAATAGTTTTTAGTAAATCTTCTTCTGATTCTGATGTTAAAAAACTTAATATTTTAGTAGGATCATTTAGCTTACCAAAAGCATTAATTAACGGTGCTATTCTATAACTAACATCACTTATAGTGATATATTCAGGATTTATTTTAAAATTTTGAAAAATTAAGCTCAAAGCCTTAATTTTTGAATTTGCAAAGTTTTTCAACCCTCTTTTTATTAAAAATCTATTTTCATCTACACATTCCATAACATCTGCAATGGTAGCTAGTGCAACTAATTCACAATATTCATAGATTTCTGACATTTCTCTATTTCCTAAAGTATAGTATATAGCTTGAACTAATTTAAATACTACACCAGAACCTGAAAGTTCTTTAAAAGGATAATTAGGTGATTTTTTAGGATTTAACTCTAAAACTTCCTTATATTTTTTTTCATTTAAATGGTGATCTGTAATTATTACATCTATACCTTTTTCTTTTATCAAATTAATGTCTTCTTCACTACCAAATGAATTATCTACAGATATTACAAGAGAAAAATCTCCACTTGATATTTTTTTTAAAAAATCATCATTTAATGAATATTTCAATATAGATTTAGGAGAAATATATATATCATTTTTAATATTTAATTTAGTTAAAATTTTTGATAAATATATAGAACCTGAAACACCATCTATATCATAATCTCCAAATATTAATATACCTTTATCATTATTCATTAATTTAAGTATCAAATTTACTATTTCTCTCATATTTTCTAAAAGAAATGGATCATTAAGATGTTTATAACTTAAATTTAAATAATTATATACTTCTTCCTTAGTTGTAATATTTTTATTTAATAATAAAGTGGTCATTATATCATCTCTTTTAAATTCATCTTTTTTTTCATTAAGATAATCAATATCGTGTGAAATAATTCTCCATATCATAATTCTTACCCGTCTATATCTTCTTTATTACTCAAATTCTCTTTAAGTAATTTTGAAATTTTAATACTATATTCAATCGTATCATCTAAATGCACTCTAACTTCAGGTGTATATCTAATTTGTAAGTTATCCCCTATTTTTTTTCTAAAAAATCCTTTAAGTTTTTCAAGTTCTTGCAACAACTTATCTTTATTAATATTTTCCTTATAATCTAATACAGAAAATATGACATCAGCATATCTAGCATCACTTGATAAACTTACATTTTTAACTGTAACTAAGTTCTTTATTTTTTCGTTTTTAACCTCAAATAATATAGCAGTCCCTATTATTCTTGAAACTTCTTTTTCTAGACCTTTTCTTCTTCTATCATTCATAATATCACCTATCTTACTATTTGCTCAAGTACATATGCTTCAATTATATCTCCAACTTTTATATCATTAAAGTCTTTAAATGAAATTCCGCAATCTTGACCAAGTAATACTTCTTTTGCATCATCTTTATATCTCTTAAGAGCTGCAATTTCACCATCAAATATTATTATTCCATCACGTAATAATCTTATCTTAGATGAACGCATAACTTTACCTTCTACAACTAATGCTCCAGCAACATTACCTACATTTGAAATCTTAAATACTTCTTTAACTTCAAGTCTTCCATTATATATTTCTTTAAATTCAGGATCTAACATACCTTTTATCGCTTTTTCAAGATCTTCTGTAACATGATATATTACATTATAATTTCTAATTTCTACTTCTGATTTTTCAGATTCAGTTCTTGCACTATTTGTCGGTCTTACATTAAATGCTATAATTATTGCATTTGAAGCTGCAGCTAACATTACATCTCCTTCAGTAACTGCTCCAGCACTAGCTTGTATTATATTAATATTAACTTGCTCTGTAGAAAGTTTAGATAAAGATTCTTTAAGTGCTTCAACAGATCCCTTAGAATCCGCTCTTATAATACACTTAAGTTCTTTTAATTGTTGTTCTTCTAATTCCTTAGATAAACTTTCAAGTGATATATGTTTCTTTTTATTAAGTTCATTATTTTTAACTTCATTCTTAAAGTCTTCAACAATTTTCTTAGCTTGTTTATCATTATTTACACAATAAAGCATATCTCCAGCTTCTGGTATTTCATTAAATCCTGTAATTTCAACTGGTTGAGATGGACCTGCTTTAACTATTTTATTACCTCTATCATCTAACATACTACGAACTCTACCATGTGTTCCACCTGATACAAATATATCTCCAATTTTTAATTCTCCTTCTTGAATAAGGATATCAGCAACTGGTCCCATTTGAACATCAAGTCTTGATTCTACAACAACAGCTTTTGCCCTCTTCTTAGAATTTGATTTAAGTTCCATAATATCTGCAGTAAGTAATATTGTTTCTAATAAACTTTCTAAATTTAATTTTTGCTTAGCTGAAATTTCTACCATTTCAGTATCTCCACCCCATTCTGGTGAAATTAAACCGTATTCTAATAATTCTTGTTTTACTTTATTAGGATTTGCTCCTGGTTTATCTATCTTATTTATCGCAACTATTATTGGAATATTAGCTTCTTTAGCATGTGATATTGCTTCTATAGTTTGAGGTTTAACACCATCATCGGCTGCAACTATCAATATTGCTATATCTGTAATATTTGCCCCTCTAACACGCATTTCTGTAAAAGCCTCATGACCTGGAGTATCAATGAAAGTAATTTTTCTATTATTCCATAATACTTGATAAGCTCCTATTCTTTGAGTAATTCCTCCAGCTTCTCCTTCTATTACATTAGTATGACGAAGAGCATCTAAAAGTGAAGTTTTTCCATGATCAACGTGACCCATTATTGTTATAACAGGTGCTCTTTCTGATAAATCTTCTTCTCTATCTTCAATTTCTAATTCATACTTATCTCCATAAGATAACTCTACTACTTCTTCTTTTTCAACTATTACATTATATTCAAGAGCTACTTCTTCTGCTTCTTCTATAGTTAATATAGCATTAGCAGTCAACATTTTACCTTGAAGGAAGAATTTTTTTACTATATCTGAAGAATTAATTCCTAATTTTTCAGACAAATCTTTAATAGAAATTTCTTGAGGTAGTACTACTATTCCAACTCCACCTTCTTCATCTCTTATTACTTCAGATTTAATAGTTTTATCTTTTTTCTTAACCTTTTTCTTTTCTTCTTTTCTAAAGTCTTGTCTTAATTCCTTTAATCTTCTTTCTTCTTCTTTAGCTTTTCTCTCATTTTCATATTTTTTCTTATCAAATTTAGATTTAACTTTTCCAGTATTCTTATTCTTTGTTTCACTTTCAAGGGTAGGTATTTCTAACGAAACTTCTTTATTGTTGTTATTAATATCTTTTCTTGGACGTCTATCATCTTTAAAGTTTCTTTCTCTATTACCATTTTCATTATTTCTAAAGTTATTTTTTCTATCAGAGTTAAATTCTCTCTTACCTTCTTCTCTATTATCTTTATTAAACGGTCTTCTTTCTCTATTACCATTTTCATTATTTCTAAAGTTATTTTTTCTATCAGAGTTAAATTCTCTCTTACCTTCTTCTCTATTATCTCTATTAAATGGTCTTCTTTCTCTATTACCATTTTCATTATTTCTAAAGTTATTTTTTCTATCAGAGTTAAATTCTCTCTTACCTTCTTCTCTATTATCTTTATTAAATGATTTATTATTTTTATTCT
>NZ_CDRRBS010000048.1:0-8446 GCF_977040545.1 Pseudostreptobacillus sp.
AAGGATTTAAAAGAATTGTTAGAAAATCCAATTACAATGTTAATATAAGGAGGAAAAATGGCATTAGAAATTATTATGCCCAAAGCTGGGATAGATATGACTGAGGGTGAAATTGTTGAATGGAAAAAGAAAGTAGGAGAACCTGTTAAACAAGGTGAAATACTTTTAGAAATAATGACAGATAAAACAAATATGGAACTTGAAGCAGAAGAAGATGGATATTTAATAGCTATATTAAAAGAAGCAGGAGAAACAGTTCCTGTAACTGAAGTTATAGGTTATTTAGGAGCAGAAGGTGAAAAGGCACCAACAGGTGGAGTAAGTGAAACAAAATCAGAAGAAGCACCTAAAGTAGAAGAAGAACCTAAAGAAGTTAAAGAAACTCCAAAACCTAAAAAGAGTGATTCAGCTTATGATGTAGTAGTTATAGGGGGAGGACCTGCTGGGTATGTAGCGGCGATAAAAGCAGCTCAAGTAGGAGGAAAAGTAGCTATAGTAGAAAAATCTGAATTAGGTGGAACATGCTTAAATAGAGGATGTATTCCAACTAAAGCATATTTACATAATGCAGAAATTATAGAAGGTGTTAAACATGCTGCTGGACGTGGAATAATGATAGAAAATCCTAATTTTACAGTAGATATGGATAAAGTTTTAGGAATGAAATCAAAAGTTGTTAAAAAACTTGTTGGTGGAGTAGGAGCTTTATTAAAGAGCAACGGAGTAGATGTATTTAAAGGTGTAGGAACAATAACTAAAGATAAAAATGTATTAGTTAATGGAGAAAAACTTGTTGAAACTGATAAGATAATATTTGCTGGAGGATCAAAAGTAAGTAGAATTAATATACCAGGAATGGATTCTAAACTTGTTATGACAAGTGATGATATATTAGAATTAAATGAAGTACCAGAAACATTAGCAGTAATTGGAGGAGGAGTTGTTGGAGTAGAACTTGGGCAAGCATTCTCTACATTTGGTTCAAAAGTTACAGTTGTTGAAATGATGGATAGAATAGTACCAGGAATGGATGCTGAAGTTTCAAATACTTTAAGAACAGCTCTTGAGAAAAAAGGTATGACTATAATGACATCAACTAAACTTCAAGAAATAGTTGAAAAAGATGGTAAATTACATATTAAATTAGAAGGTAAAGAAGACTTAGTTGTTGATAGAGCTCTACTTTCAATAGGACGTGTACCAGATCTTGAAGGTATAGGTGAAGTTGAATTTGAACTTGAAAGAGGAAGAATTAAAGTTGATGAATTTATGGAAACTTCAGTTAAAGGAATATATGCACCTGGAGATATAAATGGAACTAAGATGTTGGCTCATGCTGCATTTAGAATGGGAGAAGTTGCGGCTGAAAATGCTGTTAATGGTAATCATCATGTTGCAAAACTTGATTTAACACCAGCTGCTATATATACTATGCCAGAAGTTGCTATGGTTGGATTAACCGAAGAACAAGCTAGAGAAAAATATGATATTTCAGTAGGTAAATTCAGTTTTGCTGCAAATGGACGTGCTATAGCTAGTGATGAAGACTTTGGATTTATTAAAGTTATTGCTGATAAAAAATATGGAGAAATATTAGGAGTACACATAATAGGACCAGCAGCTGCTGAAATAATAAATGAAGCTTCTTCAATAATGGAAATGGAAATAACAGTTGAAGAAATGTTAAAAACTATACATGGGCATCCTACATATTCAGAAGTAATGTATGAAGCATTTGCTGATGTACTAGGACTTGCAGTACATGCACCTAAGAAAAAATAAATTTTACACAAAAAGTGCATTTAACTTAATAGGTTAGATGCACTTTTTTAATGAAGTTATACTTTAGATGAAATACTTTTAAATTCGGTATAAATTAATATTATTACTAATATAAAGGACATTAAATCACATATAGGAGTTGCATATATAATACCATCTAAATTCAATATATTTGGAAGAATAATTAAAAGTGGTAATAAAAAAAGAATTTGTTTTGTAAAAGCTATTAGAGCTCCTTTAAATGCTTTTCCTATTGCTGGGAAGAATGTTGAACCACAAGTTTGTACTCCATTTAAAAAAGTAAATGCCATATATATATGTATATATTTAATTGCAAAATCAAAATATAGTTTATCTCCACTACCAAATAAAGAAACTATTTGTTTTGGGAATATTTGAAAAATTAAAAAACATAAAGTAGATAGTATACTTGCAAGAATAAATAAAAATTTTGATGTTTCTATAACTCTTTCATATTTTTTAGCTCCATAGTTATATCCAAGTATAGGTTGTGCTCCTTGTACTAATCCTATAATAACAGCTATAAATATTATATTAATTTTCATTACGATTCCTGACACTGCTATAGGTATATTGCTGCCGTATATAGATGTTTCTCCATAATATTTTAATAAATTGTTTGTTATAATTTGTATTAACATATTAGATGATTGAAATATGAAAGATGACATACCGAAAGACAAAATTTGTTTAACAAGTATAGGTTTAGGTAATATATCTTTAACAATAAGATTAATATTTTTTGAATTTTTAAAATAGAAAAGTAATGTTAAAGCAGATATAATTTGAGATATAACTGTTGCGATAGCAGCACCTTCTATTCCCATGTTAAATATAAAAATAAATATTGGGTCAAGTATAGTATTAGTTAAAGCTCCTAATATAATTGCAAACATTGAATATTTTGAAGACCCATCTGCTCTAACTAAAGGATTTATTCCAACTGCAATTAAGAAAAATGGTAATCCAAGTGAAGTTATTGCACTATATTTCATTGCATATTCTAATATTTCATTTGTTGCACCAAAAAGTATCATTAAAGGTTTAAGGAACATTATTATCATTATACATAATACAATACCTGTTATAATTAATGTTCCAATAGCACTTCCTACTATTTCTTCAGCTTTTTTTCTATTTCCTTTACCTAATTCTATATTAAAATTTGATGCTCCTCCAACACCTATCATAAGTCCTATTGCAAGAGATATTGTTGTTAAGGGAAATGAAATACTTGTTGCAGCATTTCCTAAATAACCAACACCTTGTCCTATAAATATTTGATCAATTATATTATATAATGCGTTTACTATATTTGCTATTATTGCAGGTATAGCCATAGATAATAGTAATTTGGGGATTGATTCATATCCCATTTTGTTATTTATATTCATAAATCCTCCTGTCTTAATTATTATATCTTAAAATTAAAAAAAAATAAAGAAATCAAAAATTCATAAAATACATAAATTTATATTGTTTCACATTATCTTTTCTTTTGTTGATGAATATAAAAAAACGTGATAATATCAGTTGACAAACCTTAATAAAATAGAAATAGAAAAAATATTATAAAAAATTTTTGTTAGATTACTATTTTCTTTTTTACATAATAATAGATATTAATGAAAATATAAAGGCAACAAGAGAAAAACTTACTATTTTAGATATAATAACTAGAGAATAAAGTTAGTTAAAAAGAATAATAACTAATAAATTTATTTTAAATTAAGATATATATGCACAAGATAGGAGAATAGAAATGTTAGTAAGTGAAAAAATAAGAGAAGAAAGAATAAATTTAGTAATAAGTAATTTAGATTATGCGATAAAAGACGAAAAAGAATCATTGGAATATGTCTTAAAAAAATTGGGAGATCCTTTAATATGTATAAGTTTTATTGGTAAGATATATTTATATGGTGCTTCAAAAAATTTACTTTTTGAAAAAGACTTAGAAAAGTTTAAACAAGATATGTATATATATGGGAAACTATGTATAATGAGTAGAGATTCAAGAAGATTACTAAGCGGTGGTGGAATTATAGAATTTTGTGAAATGTTAATGTCTAATAATAAAGAAATAATAGATTTTTTAATTAGAAATTTTGATATAGTAGCTTATGAAAGTAAAAAAGATGAATATATTAAATCAGAATCAGATAGATTTTTAGCAAGAACTATATTACTAGCACTAAAAGGAGACTGGGAGGATGTAATAAGAAGATCAGATATATATTTAAATAATCCATCAAAATCTTCATATCATAAATATATATATTTAGAGTTTGAATTTTTAAAAGCATTAGCATTAAAAGATAGTATAAAGATGAAAGAATCAATAGAAAAAATGCTTGAAAAAAAGGTAGCTAAAAAGATGTTAAATGATATGAGTACAGCATTTGATTTTTATTTACATATATTTGTAATAATGTATGCAAAGATAGCGATGTATCATGGAATAGATTTAGGGATAGATCATGAAATAGCACCAAAAGAATTGATAGATATAACACCAGCTAAAGAATATTATGAACCTTATGATTTTATGAAAAAGTTTAATTTAAATACAATAACAAAAGAAGAATGGTTAGATTGGATATATGAATATCATTATGATGTAGAAAGATTAGAGAAAGGAATAAGTATAGGACGTTTTGTTTAATTAAGAGAAAATATTAAAAGTAAATAGAGGTGAAAAATGTTAGTTAATGATAAAGTGAAAGAAGAAAGAATAAATTTAGTAATAAGTAATTTAGATTATGCGATAAAAGACGAAAAAGAATCATTGGAATATGTCTTAAAAAAAATGGGAAATCCTTTAATATGTATGAAATTTATTGGTGATATATATTTATATAGTGCTTCAAAAAATTTACTTTTTGAAAAAGATTTGGAAAAATTTAAACAAGATATGTATATATATGGAAAACTATGGATTATGGGTAGTGATTCTAGAGGTATACTTAGAGGGAATGTTATAGATTTAAGTGAAATATTAATGTCCAATAATAAAGAGATAATAGATTTCTTTATTAGAAACTTTGATTTAGTAGCTTATGAAAGAAAAAAAGATGAATATATTAAATCAGAATCAGATAAATTTTTAGCAAGAACTATATTACTAGCACTAAAAGGAGAATGGGAATCTGTAATAAGAAGATCAGATATATATTTAAATAATCCATCAAAATCTTCATATCATAAATATATATATTTAGAGTTTGAATTTTTAAAAGCATTAGCATTAAAAGATAGATTAAAGATGAAAGAAACAATAGAAAAAATGCTTGAAAAAAAGGTAGCTAAAAAGATGTTAAATGATATGAGTACAGCATTTGATTTTTATTTACATATATTTGTAATAATGTATGCAAAGATAGCGATGTATCATGGAATAGATTTAGGAATAGATCATAAAATAGCACCAAAAGAATTGATAGATATAACACCAGCAAAAGAATATTATGAACCTTATGATTTTATGAAAAAATTTAATTTAAATACAATAACAAAAGAAGAATGGTTAGATTGGATATATGAATATCATTATGATGTAAAAGAACTAGAGGAAGAAATAAAAATGGGATTATATATCTAAAACAGAAAGGCTATTATGAGAAAATTAATAATACTAATACTTATTCCTTTTATTTTACAAGCTACAGAAATAGATAAGATAATATATAATGGGAAAGAAGGAAGCTCGGATGTAAGTTTGAATAGTGATCTAAAAAGTGGAGAAAACTTAGATATATCAAAAATTGATGAATTGGTCTCTAACTTTAAATACGTTAAAAATAATAATATAGAGATTAAAATAGAACCATCCAATATAGAAGATAAATCAAATATAGTAATAACTAATAAAAAGACAAATCCCTTTAAATTATCATTATCATTTGATAATTATGGAGAAAACAGTGAAGAAGGGAAATATAGATATAATATTTCTACAGGTCTTGAAGGATTAATTTTAAATGAAAAATTAGATATCACATATACTTTTGTAAGACCTATACAACCAAATAGAAAAGAAAGTAAAAATATAGATGAGTTGCTTCCTGGAGAAGAAATAGAAGAAGTGAAGGATAAAAGAAAAGCAAGAAGAAATGAAAACTTAAATATTAATTTATCTTTTCCAATAAAAAATAATAAGATATATTTAATATATTCAAATTCAAAATATTTAAAAAGTATACTAACGGAAAATGACAATATATATGATATATATGGGGTGTCTGATAAATATGAGATAAAGATAGATAAAAAGCTGAATAAAGAGATAAATTTAATTACTTCGTATTCGTATATAGATAAAAAATCATATGTAGAAGATGTATTAAGTTCAAGAGATGAGATACATAATATATCTATAGGATTAAATAGTAAGATAAAAGAAGATCATAAACTATTATTAAGAATGGATAATAAGGTGGCAAACCAAAAATATATTCCATCACTAACTATAGATTATGAATATAAAGATATATTTAATATGATAAATACTATAGAAAATAGAGAATTAAATACAATATTAAATTTAAAGTTAAAATACAAAAATATTTATTCAAATATAGGATTTGATACAAACTATAAATCATTTACACCTAAAGTAACTTTAGGATTAAACTTTGATATATCAAAATTAAATGTAGATATGTCTTTAGAGTACAATAAAATATTTAAAATATTGTTTGCTTTAAAGTTAGATGTAGTAAAATAAAAGGAGTGAAAATAGAAAAAGAAACTTTTCTAAATTCACTCCTTTTTTAAGAATTTTAACTTTTAATATTCTATTTTTGCTAGATTATAATTTACTTTCAAAAGTTCCTAATTCCTTATCTATTACAGTAGAAATTACCATAGCACCATTTACATTAATCATAGTTCTTCCCATATCTATTATTGAATCTATAGGTAGTATTAAAGCTACTGGAGCAAATGGTAATCCCATACCACCTAGAACTACTGTTGTTGCTATATATGCTGTACCAGGAACACCAGCCATTCCAAAAGAACCTAATACAATTACTACAATTAGAGATAATAAAAATACAGGTGTTATAGGTGTTCCTTGCATATTTGCAACCATTACGGCAACAACTGCTGGGAATGCTCCAGCACAGGCATTCATTCCTATTGTAGTTCCTAAAGTTGCTGTAAAGTTTGCTGTACCTGTACTTACTCCAACACCATTTTCTAAAGTTTCAATAGTTAGTGGAAGAGTTCCTAAACTTGATGTAGTTGAGAAAGCTAATAATAAAGCTGGTAAAGTTTTTTTATAGTATTTTATAGGATTTATAGCATGTATTATTAAATTTATTGTTTGCATTATGAATACAAAGATTAATGAAATAACCATAACTAAGATATATAGTAATAAATTTTTAAATACATTTATTCCGTATGAAGCAGTTAAATCAAACATTAATGCTGCCACACCATAAGGAATTATTTTGATAATAGTAATTGTTACACTAGTCATAACTTCAAATAAAGAAGCTGATAAATCTTTTAAAGGTTTAATTTTTTCTGGATTTTTATCTCCAACTCTATTAGTTGCAAATCCCATAAATCCAGAGAATATAACTAGCCCTACAACACTTGTTTCTGTTAAGGCTTTAAAAATATTTGATGGAATAAATGAAACTATAACATCTACTATACCTTTATATTCTCCTTTTCCAGTCCAAGCTTCTACTCCTTCAGGTAAAAACATACCTTTCCCTAATCCAAGTGATAGAGCGATTATAAGACCTATTATAGCAGAGATTGCTACAGTTATTGTATAGTAAGCAACAGATTTAGTAGATAGTTCTTTTAGTTTATTTTTACTCTTAGAGTTTATTATTGAGTTATAAACAGAAATACCAACTAATGGTAATACTATCATTTTTAATAGGCTACTGAATCCTGTACCTACTAATGAAACAGCTGCTGAAACAATACTTAAGGCTTTTTCTGATCCTTCAATAGGTAAAATTCCAAGTGTACTTTTGAATATAATACCTATAATCATTCCTAATACTGTTGATATGATTATTCTTGTTGAAAATTTAAATTTCTTTTTTAAATTAATATTAATATGAATTAAAAGACCTAATATAGCTATTAATATAACTATCCATAGTATTGAAAATAATTCTACTGACATTTAATGTACCTCCTAATTTTTGTTTTTTAGTAAATCGTTATAATATTTTATTCTTTTGCTTAATCTATTTAAACTAGTTTCTAATTGTTTCTTTTGTTTTAATATTTCATCATATTGTTCGTGTAATAATTTAAGTCTTTGCGGATAGGTAGAATCTCCCTGTAAATAAAGATTTAAATAGTCTATCATAGTTTTTATGGGAAGTCCAGATTTTCGTAAACAGGTAACGTGTTGTATCCAATTTATTTCTTCTTCTCCATAGTTTCTAAGACCACTTTTAGTTCTAGGAACTGGAGGTATAACCCCGACTTTTTCGTAATATCTTAATGTGTCTTGAGAAATATTAAGCATATTACTTACTTCTTTGATAGTCATAGCTTACTCCTTTCAAGTTCATTAAGTTATAATAACACATGGAGTTGACTCTAAGTCAAGGTTTGAAATTAAAAAATTAGAAAATAAGTCTATTTTGATATTAAAATAAAA
>NZ_CDRRBS010000049.1:0-8322 GCF_977040545.1 Pseudostreptobacillus sp.
AAACTTGTATTTCATAACCTTCTCTTCTCATATTTTCTAATAGAATAGATAATTGTAATTCTCCTCTACCTTTAACAAGAAATACATCAGGAGAATCTGTAGTTTCTAATTTCATACTTACATTATGATTTACCTCGTGCGTTAATCTTTCAAGTATATTTCTAGAAGTTATGTATTTCCCATCTTTACCAGCAAATGGTGAGTCATTAACTATAAAGTTCATAGATAATGTAGGTTCATCTATATCTATTAAAGGAAGAGGTTTAATATTATCTTTATCTGATATCGTTTCACCTATATCTACTCCTTCAATCCCAGCAATAGTTACTATTTGTCCTGCAACAGCACTTTCTAATTCAACTCTTTTCAATCCTTCATATCCATATATTCTACTTATTTTAGATTTAACTTGACTGGCATCTCTTTTAACTAAAACTATTTCTTGATTTTTTTCTATTGATCCGTTATATATTCTTCCTGTAGCTAACTTTCCTACATATTCATCATACTCTATATTAGTTACAAGCATTTGTAATGATTCATTTATATCCCCTTCAGGTTCAGGTACATTTTTTACAATTAAATCAAATAACGGTTTCATATTATCACTTTCATCTGTTAAATGTAATTTTGCTATACCATTTTTAGCTGAGGCATATACTACTGGAAAATCAAGTTGTACATCATTTGCTCCAAGTTCTACAAATAAATCAAAAACAAGATTAACTACATTTTCTGGATCTGAATTTGGTCTATCAATCTTATTTACTACAACTATTGGATTTAATCCATGTTCTAAAGCTTGTTTTAAAACATATTTAGTTTGTGGCATCACACCTTCAAACGCATCTACTAATAAAAGTACAGAATCAACCATTTTTAATATTCTTTGTACCTCACCACCAAAATCAGCATGTCCTGGTGTATCAACAATGTTTATCTTATACCCTTCATAATTTATAGAAGCATTTTTAGAAAATATTGTTATTCCTCTTTCACGTTCTATATCATTGCTATCCATAACTCTTTCTTGTAATTTCTCATGACTTGAAAAAGTTCCTGATTGTCTTAGTAGTGCATCTACTAATGTTGTTTTACCATGATCTACATGGGCAATTATTGCTATATTTTTTATTTTCATTTAATCAAACCTTCCTTTAATTATATATTGTATTATATCATTTAAGTGTATATTTGTATAGTTAAAAACATTTATACTTTTCAAATTAATATATAACTTATTTTTTCAAACTTGAAGTAGATAAAAATCTAAATTTTTTCTTGTATTTTATATTATCACACCAACAATATTATATATCATATAATATTATTTGTCAAGTAGCAATATGGAAATATTATAAATAAAGGTCGTCAATATATTTATAACTGATATATAATAACAAAAAATTTACTAGTACATTTTTTTGTGATAATATAAAGGCTTATATAGATAAGGTTAGCTCAGAATAAAACAAAAAAACTTTTAATTATTCTATAATAATCATATTTTTATATTAAAAAAAAGAGGAAAACCCCTTTAAAAACATGTTCTTTATTTAAGGGAGTTAAACCTCTTTTTTTATTTATATTTAAAACTTACTATTATAATATTCAAAAATATATTCTATACTTTTTAAGATTAATGTTTGTGGTTGTGACAAGAACATCCACAAGTTTTATCTGAATTCTTAAAGTCTATAACCATTCTTCCTTGAATAGTTCCCTCTTCCATTTCTTTAAATATTAATGGAGCATCTTCAACACATCTCTTTTGAACTACTGGTACAACTAAACCTTGAGCTCCAAAGTCAAATGCTTCTTTTAAGTCTTCTCTTGTTCCAACAAGTGAACCTATTATTTCTATACCATCTAATACTGTTTTAACTATTGATACATCCATTGTTTCTGAAGGTAATCCAACAGCAACAACTTTTCCTGCAGCTCTAGCTGAATCAATAGCTTGATTGAACGCAACTTTTGAAACTGCTGTAACTACTGATATATGAGCTCCACCATTAGATAATTCTTTAATTTTAGCTACTGGATCTTCTTTTTTACCGTTTATAACGTAATCTGCTCCAACTTCTTTAGCTAATTCTAATTTTTCATCATTTATATCTACCGCGATTACATGAGCATTGAATACTTTTTTAGCATATTGAACAGCTAAATTTCCAAGTCCTCCTGCACCCCATATAACAACCCATTGTCCTGGTTTAGGTTGACCTACTTTTATAGCTTTATATGTTGTAACTCCTGCACAAGTTATACTACTTGCTTGAGCTGGATCTAATCCTTCTGGTACTTTAACTGCATAATCAGCTGTAACTATACATTCTTCAGCCATTCCACCATCTGCTGTATATCCTGCATTTAAAACACTTCTACATAATGTTTCGTTTCCTGTTACACAGTACTCACATCTTCCACAACCTTCAAAGAACCAAGCTATACTAACTCTATCTCCAACTTTAAGTGAAGTAACACCTTCAGCAACTTCTTTAACAACTCCGATTCCTTCATGTCCTAAAACTGTTCCTGGTTTTTTACCAAAATCTCCATGAGCAACGTGTAAATCTGTATGACATACACCACAGAATTCTACATCAACTAATGCTTCTCCAGCTTTTAATGGTCTTAATGTTTTTTCTACAACTTCAATACCAGTTGAATCTTGATTAACTACTACTGCTTTCATTTTTATACCTCCAAAAAATTCTTATATATTAATAATAGCACATAATACTAAATAAGTAAATAATTTTTTCACATTTTCAGTCTTATTTTTTTTATTATCTTAAAAAACCATTTATTAATGCGCAATAAATCACATATATTTTTTTTATTATTTTTCAGTATTAACGATATTTTTGACATTATTTAACAATAACACTGATTCTAAAAAATTATAGTACAATATTTCAACTCGAATATATAAAAAGGAAATTGTATAATTTCACAATTTCCTTAAACTAATTCAAAATATTTTTCTCTCATTTTATATAAAAATACTGCAACAGCAACAGAGACATTTAACGATTCAATATCACCATATATAGGAATTATAGCTTTTTGATCTAATTGATTTAGTATTTCTTTAGAAATACCATTACCCTCATGTCCGAATACATATGCATTATTATTTTTATTTAGTACTACTTTACTATAATCTATACTATCTTCTTGTAATGCTGTTCCAATAATATTATACTCTTTTTCTTTTAAAAATTTTAATATATTTTCTCTATCAGAATATATAACATTCACTTTAAATATACCTCCCATTGTAGCTCTAACTACTTTAGGTGAATATACATCAACACTAGACTTTGTCAATAATAAGTTTATAAATTTAGTAGCTATCATAGTCCGTATTATTGTCCCAATATTACCCGGATCTTGAACATCATCTAAAACTACAACATCCCCTTTTATTTCATCTAATCTTTTAGCATTTTTAGAATAAATCAATAATATACCTTGGCTTGTTTCTTGTGTGCTTATTTGTTCAAATAAATTTTCAGCCAAAACTAACACATTATCATATTTTGAAATATTATACTTATCTTCAAAATATTTATATTTTGATTCATTAATTATAATCTTAGAAAAATGTATATTTTCTTTTAAAAATTTTTCACCTTCTGCAAGAAAAACATTATTTTGATCTCTATATTTCTTATCTTTTAATTTTTTTAAAAATTTATATTGCTTATTATCACGACTTACAATATATTCTGCCATTATCCCATTACCCCTAATTTTTGTCCACCTAATATATGATAATGTAAATGATAAACCGTTTGTCCACCGTTATCATTTATATTAGTTACAACTCTGTAGCCATCTTCACTAAGTCCTAAATTTTTTGCAATCTTTGAAATAGCTAATTGTAATTTACCCAAAATTATCAAGTCTTCTTCAGTAACTGCATCCAGATTTTTTATTTCTTTTTTAGGGATAACTAAAACATGCACTTTAACAACAGGTGCAATATCTTCAAAAGCAATCACATCATCATCTTCATAAATTATTTTAGCAGGTATTTCTTTATCTATTATTTTTTTAAAAACTGTTGACATTAAAATATACCTCCACAACTTTCAATCTTATCTACTCTGTTTTGATGTCTACCACCTTCAAATTTAGATTCTAAATACGCATCAAAAGAACTTTTAGCTACCTCAATTCCTAAAACTCTTGCACCAAAAACTATAACATTGGCATTATTGTGTTGTTTTGAAAGTCTTGCAGTAACTTCATTATGAACTAAAGCAGCACGAATACCTTCAACTTTATTAGCAGCTATAGATATTCCTATTCCTGTTCCACATATTAATACTCCAAAATCAGCTTCATTATCTAAAACTTTTTTACAAGTTGCCTTAGCTATATCAGGATAATCTACAGAATCTAAAGTGTCTACCCCTATATTTATTACCTCAATTCCTTTACTTTCAATATATTCTTTTAATTGATTTTTAAATTCTACTCCAGCATGATCATTTCCAATTACTATTTTCATATCTCCTCCAATTTTTATAATAAATATATACATATATATTAGCATATTTTTTTTTAATTTGATAGATTTTATAGAAAATTAAATGTAAAAAAAAAAGAGAAAAGTTTTAAACAACATCATACATGTTTTCATTTAATTCTTTTCTCTATATTTTTAATTTCTAACTATTAATAATACCTAGAAAACTATTTTTCTAATTTATCACTAACTTTAATTTTACCATCTTTAATATCTTGTTTAATTTGAGCAATTTTATCTAAGTTTTCTTTACCTATTATATCTTTAGTATATTTAAATTCTGTAGTATCTAATCCATCTTCAGCAAGACCTATATATTTTACTCCAGCTTCAAATTTTCCATCTTTTAAGTCTTTGATTATATCATAAACTCCATTATCTACTCTCTTAAGCATAGAAGTTAAAACTTTTCCTTGAACTATATCATCTTGATCAGAGTCAACACCTATAGCATAGAATCCTTTTTCTTCAGCAGCTTTAAATAATCCTGAACCTGAACCACCAGCAGCATGCATTATTACATCTGCACCTTTAGAATTTAAACTTTCAGCTAATTGTTTTGCAGCAACTGGGTCATTCCAAGGATTTGAACCATTAATATATGAAATTAATACATCAATATTAGGGTTAATATATTTTGCACCTTGTTTAAATCCTGTTGCAAATCTAGCAATAACTGGTGCATCAGTACCACCTATAAATCCAACTTTATTTGTTTTAGACATCAAAGCAGCTAATGCTCCTGTTAAGAATGTTCCTTCTTGTTCTTTATATGAAACTGATAATACATTAGGTAATCCTTCTATTGCATCATCTATTAAAACAAATTTTTGATTAGGATATTCTTTAGCAACTGAAGTTAATGGATCAACTGAAGTAAATCCTATAGTCATTATTAAATCATATGTTCCATCTTGAGCATATTCAGCTAATTGATTTCTTATTTCTACTGAAGCATCCTTAGGTTCATATTCTGCTACTTCAACTCCAAATTCTTTCATAGCTCTTTGTAATCCTGCATAAGCTGAATCATTGAATGATTTATCTCCTTTACCTCCAACAGAATAAACCATCGCAACTTTTAATTTTCCTTCTGTATTTTCTGCAGCAGGTTCTTCTGTTTTAGAACTACCACAAGAAACTAGAAAGAAAAATCCAAATAAAACTGTTAAAATTGAAAATACCTTTTTCATTTCTTCCTCCAAATTTTTTTGATAATATAGTATACCATATTTTTACCAAAAAATAAATTTTTTAAAATTTATTTTTCAAAACTATAACCAACATTTATCAAATATTTGTATAATCCATTTGAAAATATAGTTCTAAACGATGTATTTAATCTATGCTTTTTATTAAACTCTATATCACCACCAACACCGAGAATATAGTCTAATTTATTATGATTTATAGTTGTTATATAATTACCATTTTTAAATTTTAATAAAAAATTATCATCAAAATTTATTTTTTTATCTATACCACCTAAAATATGAAAATTATATAAAGTATCACCTTTATTTTCAATTCCTATTTTCAATCTACCACCAACTATAAATTTACTTTTAGATTTTATTTCTATGTTTGTTTCATTAAATTTTAAATTATCATTAATTACAAAAGAATATAATCCTCGAATATCTGGTTCAATATATATTAAACTACCTAGTTCCTTTTTTAATTTTAAACTTGCACCACCTAATATATAATTGTTATTTCTATCTTTTGATATTTTTTCAAAATTATATTCACTTAATAAATATAGATTAATTCCACTTTCTAAATTTTTGGCATTAGCTTCAACACCTATACTAAATCCATGAAATAATGTATTATTTTTTTTAATATTATATGATGTATAAGCTCCCATTTCAAATATATTACTATCTAATTTTTTGATGTTATCTATACCCAAATTTATATTATTGTATAATTCATTATCAACATATTCAAAATCATTACTTATTTTAAATTTAAAATTTTCTTCTTCATATTCTCCTTCGATTTCTTCTAAAAATAATTCACCAGAATTAACCTTCTTACCAAGCATATATTCCTTATCTAACTTGAGATTAATATTATCTAATTTTGCTGATATTGATGAAGAATAATTTTTCATTGCAGCTTTTTTATCTATATTTAAATTTTCATAAATAAGATATTTATTACTAGATGTATAAGATATACTTGATATTAAAATTATTAAAAAACTTTTTTTCATTTTCCCCTCCTCATCTTGGCCAATATATTCCACCAATTTTTAAATATCCATTTTTAGTCTTTATTTCCCCCTTAGTCTTGTATTTACAATATTTAATTTCATTATTTTGATTTCCTCCTAAACATAAAAAACAACGACCATCATCCGTTATATCCGTTATAAAAGTTACGTGTCCAAAACTTGTTCTTTCTCCATTTTTATTATATCTACTTAGTATAAGTATAGCACCGTATTTTGCCTTATCTATTTTTTTTAAAATATTTCTTAAATTTTGTGAGGAAGGAGTCGTAAAATTAATTCTCCCTACTTTTCTTAGAATCCAACAAGTAAATGAAGCACACCACGGAGTCAAATAAGTTGCATCTATTCCACCTCCTATTTTATGATATTCTATAATTTTTTTGTTTAAACCTCCATTTCTAGTGTATTCTTTTTGTCCTCTATATTTCAAATATTCAGACTCTAAAATAACCATCCATGGACAATCATTTTTATCAATATGTTTACTTTGAATATAATCACTTGCATCTATATTTTTAGCATTTGCTATATATTCATTTACTAAATCTGTTGCTTGAAGATTATTCCCATATTTTTTATATAAACTATACCCTTTGCTTGATTTTTTATCCCTTAAAAAATATTCTTTAATAACATCGAAAATATCATTCATTTCATATATTTTCTTATCATTAGAATCATATATTGGTAAATTAAAATTAGTATTTTTTTCATCTAATTTAGGTTTTAAAATTGATTTCATTTTAATTGCACTAGAAATTACAGCAGGAATAATTAATTTACTATTCACATCATAAAAAGAGGATATTTCTAAATTTAAATTTTTTTTAAAATCTTCCATATCAGTATACGGAGCCATTTTTTCAACGTTTTTATTTTCTTTTTTATGTTTGACATTAACGTTAGAATTATATGTACTTGTAGAAAATTTTTGTGATAAAGTTATTACTCCACCGTAAACACAAAAATTAGTAGAATTTTCACTTAAACTTTTAACACCAGATATCATTACATTCGTATCACTATTCCAATCACCAACAATATTAGGAATACATTGTTTGCAAACAGAACATGAACTAAATGGTTTAATCTTTTTATCTTTTATAGAAACTAGTTTTTCTCCACTTATTAAGCTTTTTGAAGTAAGTCCTATAAAATTTGAAAAACCAACACCAAAGCTACAATATACTTTGGCACTATCCGTAACAACTTTACTTAAAATATTTTTTTTTATATTTTCTTGTGTATATATAGGTTTTAAAAAAAAGGATATATTTGATAAATTTTTAATTTTAAAAAAATTTTTCATTGATTCAACATTAGGGAATATAGACTTAATCAATTTAGAATCCTTACTTTTTGTATCTCTTTTAACGTATTCTTTATAATCCTTATTAATTTGCGTTGAAATATATTTAAGACTTTCTTCCCTATACTCAATTTTATTTTTCAAAATCGTATATATTAAATTAACTAAACTAATTTCTTTACCCATATTTGTATATGTTTTATAATCTTCTTTTTTTAGTCCTTCCTT
>NZ_CDRRBS010000050.1:0-8208 GCF_977040545.1 Pseudostreptobacillus sp.
ATGCCTTTATAATAAATTTATTTTGATATAACTATAACATTTTTTTATCTTTTAAATTACCCTTTATCTAAAACACTATTAAATTTTTCTAAAATATCCTTATGTTTATCTAAAAATTCTTTATCTAAATCAATAATTTCAATTTTTTCAATTTTATCATTATTTTTTAAACTTTTAACTATATCTAAATCACTTTCGCTTACCACTTCACCGAAGATTGTATGATTATTATTTAACCATTCAGTAATAACTGTTGTTATAAAAAATTGAGAGCCATTAGTATTAGGACCAGCATTTGCCATAGCTAAATATCCAGGTTTATCAAATAAATACCCATTATAAACTTCATCTCCAAACGAATATCCCGGTCCTCCCATTCCTGTTCCTGTTGGATCACCACCTTGTGCCATAAAATCTTCTATAACTCTATGAAATATAGTATTATTATAATACCCTCTATTAGCTAAATTAATAAAATTTAACACTGTTACAGGCGCTGCCTCACTAAATAAATTTAAATTTATTTCACCTTTATTAGTTTTTATTATTGCTTTCATATTTACCTTCCTATCTATATTTTAATAATTTTTCTGCTTCTTTATAATTTTTCATATATTTTTCAACATGTCTATAAAAATTATTACTATGATTGGGATGTTTTAAATGTGCCAATTCATGTACACACACATAATCAATTTCAAATAAACTTCTTTTTATTAATTCTATATTTAAAGCAATTATACTTTTGAAACAATTACAATATCCCCATTTACCTTTTATTTGCTTTATTATTAATCTTTCAAAATCTTCTCCCATTATATTTTTCCATTTATCTAACCTATCTTTAAAAATCTTGTTTGCTTCATTAAAATAAAATGAATAAATAATTTTCTTTTTATATTCAAAATCATCATTTAAAGTATAAAGTATAAAATTATTATCTTTAAAAATAAGTTTATCAAAATTAGATATTTTAACTTCTAAAGTGTATAATTTACCTAAAAATTTAATTTTAGACCTATCGGTATAATCCTCTTCCACTCTATTTTTACTGTATTCGTTTATCTTTTTAATATTTTTATCTATCCACTCTTTTTTAGATATTATAAATTGTTCTATATAATATTTATCTAAATTAACTGGCGCTGATATATACACACTTAAATCAGGTCTTATTCTTAAATTTATATTTTTTACTTTTTTTCTTTCAACTTCATATCCTAGTATATATTCTATAGTTCCTATTCCTAACATGTTATATATTCTCCATTGAAGTTTCAAGAATCTTTAACATACTAGGAATAATAAATACACTTTCAGTTATAAACGTTAAATACATTTCAGGAAGTTTTTCTTTTAAATTTTTAATAAACATCAAACTATTTTCTACTTTAAATATACCAATATGTTCATAATAAGTTCTATTCCCTCTATATCTTATCATTAATTCTAGAGAATCTAAAATACGAACATTATTTTTAATTCCTAAATTCATTTCTAAAACTTGTATTTCTTCTATGTCTTTAAAATCAAATGTTTCTTCTGTTTTTATAAAATAGCCTTCATTTAAAACATTAATAATGGTATTATTTATATTTAATTTTTCATTCTTTAAATTTTTTTTACTATTCCAAGATAATAATAATGAATAAGATAAAAGAATAATAAAAGAAATAAAAAAATAACTAATCATTTCCATTAAATACTTCCTTAAATTTCGGTAAAAAATATGAAATAGAAAATAATGTTTTAAGGTCTGTTACATAGTCTTCTACTTTGTCAATATCTATCCAATGAGATAAAATATCCTCACCTTCATCAAAATTTGTTTTTCCTGGCAATATATTATCTGATTTTAAACGAGCTGCATAAAAATAAAGTTTTTCCGTCGTATATCCGGGACTAACTGGTAATCCTTCTTTATATTCCATAAAATCTGAAATATCTTCAAAAGAATATCCTGTTTCTTCTTTTAATTCTCTTTTTACAGCATCTACAGGATTTTCTCCTAAATCTATCAATCCTGCTACATTTTCAAAAGTATTGCCGTCTACACCTGGTCTATATTGTTCGACTAATAATACTTTACTTAAAGTATTATTAAATAAAATAATACATACTGCATTTGATTTATCTAAATATTCTAATTTTACACCTGTTGTAGGATGTATTTTTATTTTTCCTTTTAAAAAATTAAAACCTTCACATATTGGTTTAGACATAACTACCACCTTCCAAAATATATAGCTATATTTTACAATAAATATAGCTAAATTGCAAACAATAAAAAATAATGGTATAATGAATAAAAATATTAATTTTGAAAGGGGAATTATGATAACTACAAGTAATTTAACAGTACAATTTGGGGGAAGAAAATTATTTGAGGATGTTAATATTAAATTTACCGAAGGAAATTGCTACGGTATTATAGGAGCAAATGGTGCAGGTAAATCAACTTTTCTTAAAGTTATAACTGGAGAAGTCGAATCTACAAGTGGTGATATTATAATAGATAAAAATAAAAGAATTTCTTTTTTAAAGCAAGATCACTTTGCTTATGAAGATGAAAAAGTTTTAGATGTTGTAATTATGGGGCATGAAAGACTTTATCAAATTATATTAGATAAAAATGAAATATATTCAAAAACTGAATTCACAGATGAAGATGGTATAAAAATAAGTGAATTAGAAGGTGAATTTGCTGAACTTGATGGTTGGGAAGCTGAAACTAATGCTGAAAAATTTTTAACAGGATTAGGAATTGCACCTGAACTTCATAATAAATATATGAAAGAATTAACAGAACCAGAAAAAGTTAAAGTTTTACTTGCTCAAAGTTTATTTGGTAATCCTGATATTCTACTTCTAGATGAGCCTACAAATGGATTAGATTTAAAAGCAGTTAATTGGCTTGAAAACTTTATAATGGATTTAGAAAGTACTACTGTTCTTATAGTTTCACATGATAGACACTTTTTAAATAAAGTTTGTACTCACATAGCTGATATAGACTATGGTAAAATTAAATTATTTGTAGGAAACTACAATTTCTGGTATGAATCTTCACAATTAATGCAAGAATTATTAAGAAATCAAAATAAGAAAATTGAACAAAAAAGAAAAGAATTACAAGAATTTATTGCTAGATTTTCAGCTAATGCTTCAAAATCAAAACAAGCAACAAGTAGAAAAAAACAACTAGAAAAATTACAACTTGAAGATATGCAAGTATCTAATAGAAAATATCCTTATGTTGATTTTAAACCTGAAAGAGAAGCTGGTAATAATATGCTTAAAGTAGAAAACTTAAGTAAAACTGTTGATGGAGAACTTGTTTTAGACAATATTAGCTTTACTATAAATACTGGTGACAAAGTAGCCATTCTTTCAAGAAATGATATAGCTAAAACTACTCTATTCCAAATATTAGCCGGTGAATTAGAAGCTGATAGTGGAACTTATGAATGGGGAATGACAACTACTCAAAGTTACTTCCCTAAAGATAATAGCCAATATTTTGAAAATGTTAAATTATCATTAATTGATTGGTTAAGACAATATTCTACTGATCAACACGAAGAATATGTAAGAGGATTTTTAGGACGTATGCTATTTTCTGGTGATGATGCTCGTAAAGAAGCAAATGTATTATCAGGTGGAGAAAAAGTTAGATGTATGTTAGCAAAAATGATGTTAAGTGGCGCAAATGTATTATTACTTGACAGTCCTACGGACCATTTAGATCTTGAATCTATAACTTCATTAAATAAAGGGTTAACTAAATTTAATGGTACAATACTATTTACTACTCATGATCATGAATTTATCGAAACAGTTGCAAATAAAATTATAGAAATTACACCTAAAGGGTTAATTTATAAGGAAATGGACTTCGACGAGTATGTTGAAGATGAAGATTTACAAGAACAAATAAATGAAATGTATAGATAAAAAAATACCATAGTCTAAATCGACTATGGTATTTATTATTTAAATACCTCTCCTGCTTGTTGAGACCAAAAAACTAAATCTAAAGCATCCATGGGTATATTTACATATTCTGAATACTCTTTCATTTTTGTTTCTATATCAAAGTATATTTTAGGTGTTAAAGTCTTAGGTATCTCTTTAATCACTCCTAATTCAAATAGATTTTTAAGTACATGTCTATCTAATATAGCTAAATATCTTCCGTATCCTAAATTTCTAAGTACATGTGCAGCTTCTTTAAGTCCCATACCTTTTATATTTTTTAATATCCAATTTCTTTTTTCAAAAACATCTCCTACTTCTTTTAATATGTTTTTACTATCTAATTGACCATTTCTTGTCATTAAGTTTCTAAGTTCTATTAAGTATTTTGCTTTATTATTCTTAAATCTAACAACATTTAAATAATTAACAATCTCTTCTTCAGTTCCGGTATATAATAATCCATTTTCCTTTAATTTTTCAATTGCTGACCAAGCATTACGTGCCTTACTTTGAGGTGTTAATATACAAAATGCAATTTCAGCAAAATAATCTTTTTCATCATAATAAATAGTTTCTGCATAACCTTTTATAGCCATATCAATATCATTTTTAAATTTTTTATATACTTCATCTATTTCTTTTTGTTTTTCTATACAAATATCCATTTTACCTCTCTTTCATTTATATATTAATAAAAATATCAAAATTTTTCAAGTTATAATTTATAGATTTTTAAATATAACTGTGATATAATAAAAAAAAATAAACTAAAGGAGAAAATATGGAACTAATTATTTTTATATTAATAATTTTTATAGGATTTATGGGATATTTACTTGCTTTATCCTCAGATAGAAAAAGAAAAGAAAAAGCAAAAAAATTATACGAAGATTTAAAAATAGGAAAAAAAATTATTACCATAGGTGGTATATATGGTGTAATAAATAAAATAGAAGAAAATACTGTAGAAATTAAAGTAGACGATAATACAAACATAAAATTTTCTAAAAATGCAATTTCAAAGGTTTTAGACTAGGTGGTAAATATGTTCGTGTATACAAAAAAATCTATTTTATTTATATTTATCTTCATTTCTACTCTATTGAATGCAGCTGTTCTTAAAGATGTAAGCTATATAAACGGAGAATTTACTCTAACTTTTGATAGTAAAGTTTCTCCGTCAATAAAAAATGAAATTAATAGTAGTAATAAAATAAAATATAATGTTTCACAAATAGATATTAAAAATTCTTCTATTTCACCAGAAGTATTAAAAAAAATAGATGTTAATGATAAATACTACAAGGATATTATAATTGATAATTTAGATAAAAATTCTATATCTATACTTACATATTCACAATATGGTTATAATAGTAAGGTTACGTATAATAACAATGTTATAAAAATTTCTCAATACATTTCTAACATTCCTAAAAGAATGAGTAATTTAACTAATAAGCAATTAGTAATAACTCTTGATGCAGGACATGGTGGGCATGATTCAGGTGCACGTGGATTTGGAAGAATGGAAAAAGAAATTGCACTTCAAGTAGTTCTTAAACTTGCTGAAAATTTAAAAAGAGATCATAATGTTATTCTTACAAGAAAAGATGATACTTTTATTCCTTTAAGTGAAAGACCAAGAATAGGAAATAAAAATAATACAGATCTTTTTGTTAGTGTACATTTAAATGCTGCAAGTAATACTACAGCCAATGGTGCTGAGATATTCTATTTTTCTAAAGATACTAATCCTTATGCAGCTAAACTTGTGGCAAACGAGGAAAAAACTGATGATAGTGCCCAAAAAGTTTCTTCTATAAATCAAATATTAGGTGAATTTTTTACTAATAGGACTAAAATAAAAAGTGCAAATCTAGCAACAATTATACTTAAAAACTATATTGATTTAACAGGGATTAAACGTAGAGGAATTTTTGGTGCTAATTTTGCTGTTTTAAGAGGAAGTGAATCAGCTAGTATGTTAATTGAGCTTGGTTTCATATCTAATGAATCTGACTCTGCTTTTCTTGCAAGTGATCAAGGACAAGAAAAAGTAGTTATTGCAATTGCTGATTCCATAAGAGAAAATTTTGAGGAGTAAAAATGAAAAATAATAAATTATTAATTGTACTAGTTGGTTTAGCAGCACTTAGTATCATATCTTATATTGGAGACTACATATACTATAAAGTACCTAATTTTGATACTACTACTGTTACAGACGTTGAATCTGAAAATATATTAAAAATATATTTGTATAACTTTAAAACAAAAGAGTTTGATATAAAAGAAATAAAAAATAGATCTATTTCTATAGATGAAGGTGACTATATAAATTCCATAATAGATAATATGAAACTTGAACCATCAAATTATCAGTTTTTAGCTGCATATAATATTGTAAGAAACTCAAAAAATACTGTTATAATAAAAATCAGTCGTTCATTTAATAAATTAGACAAATCTAAACTTAATACTTTTGTTAATTCGGTAAAGAAAACAATAAACGAAAATTTTGAGGGTATACAAGATATAATAATTGAAGTTGATTCTAATTAGGAGGTAAAATGTATAATTATGAAGAAATGCTAAAAGAATTAAAAAAACAAATTAACGAAAGTAGATATAATCATGTTTTAAGAGTTAGAGATAAAGCTATATACCTTGCAAAAATATATAATGCACCTATTGAACAAGTTGAAACTGCTGCTCTACTACACGATATCGCTAAGAATTTTGATAACGATTATGCTTATAATTTAATCGAAGATAAATATAAACATATATTTGAAAATGGTTTTAAAATAAATCAAATATTACATGGATTTGCTGGAGCAAGTTTTGTAAAAAAAAGATTTAATATAACAGATGAATTAATATTAAATGCAATAAGATATCATACTATAGGTCGTATACAAATGACTATAGTTGACAAAATAGTCTATATTGCTGATGCTATTGAAGATGGTCGTGATTATCCTCATGTTGATGAATTAAGACAAATAGCTGAATATAATCTTGATGAAGCAATATATAAAGAAATAAATTATAAATTAAAACATTTAATAGATAAAAATTCTCCTATACATCCAAATACAATAAATTTAAGAAACAGTTTAATAAAATAAAGGACTTTGTCCTTTATCTTTATATAGAAAGAGGTAAAATGAAAGGAACTTTCACATCAAAAAATCCAAGATTTGGTTTTGTTAATGCTCAAGATGGTTTAACTTATATGATACATTTTGATAATTTTAATAACGCTTTTGATAAAGATGAGGTTGAAATAGATATATATGATACTGACAAGTTATTAGCTAAAGTAACTAAAATTATTTCAAGACCAACTACTCCATTTTATGGTATTGTTAAATTTTTAAAGAAAAATAAAGCGATAATTAAAATAAATAGAAGTAATAAAATTGTCGTTGCTAAATTAACCAAAAATATTATATTAAAAGCAAATGATATCGTATCATTTAAAATTGACTATTCTACTTTAAAAAAAGACGATATAATGGTACATATACTACATAATTATGGTAATATTAACAATAGTAGCAATCTATTCTCTTCTATATTAGAATCATCGAATATTCCTCTTTCATTTTCAAAAGAATCAAAAAAAGAAGCTATACAAATCAAAAGGATTAATATAGATGAAGAATTAAAATATAGAAAAGATTTACGTAAACAGGCAACTATAACCATAGATGATATCACAGCTAAAGATTTGGATGATGCCATATATTTAGAAAAAAAAGAAGATAAATATATACTTTATGTTAGTATAGCCGATGTTTCTCATTTTGTTAAAGAAAATTCTTTTCTTGATTTTGAAGCAGCTAAAAGAGGAAATTCTGTATATCTAATTGATAAAGTTATACCCATGTTACCTAAGAGAATATCTAATAATTTATGTTCTTTAAATCCTAATGAAGATAAATTATGTTTTACAGCAAAACTTACTTATACTTTAGATGGAAAATTAATTGATTCAGACTTCTTTAAATCAATTATAAACTCAAAAAGAAGACTTACCTATGATTACGTAAATGATATATTCGATAAAAAAGAAAAAAAAGGTAATGAAATGTTATTTACAATGCTTGAATTTTCTCTTATTCTTCGTCAAAAAAAATATAAAAATGGTATGATTAATTTTGATATACCTGAAATAAAACCAATATTAGATGATAAAGGAAATATAAAAGAAATCAAAAT
>NZ_CDRRBS010000051.1:0-8172 GCF_977040545.1 Pseudostreptobacillus sp.
GTCGGTTAGAGCATCTGACTGTTAATCAGAGGGTCGTAGGTTCGAGTCCTACCAGGGACGCCATCATTTATTATTACGTCACAAGTCTTTTGACTTGTTTTTTTTTACCCTATATTGTATAATTAAGTAGTTAATTTTAGGAGGAAAATATGAAGAATGTATTTTTTAGTGGTATTAATGGTATAGGAATGAGTGGTCTGGCATTAATACTCAAAAATTTAGGATATTGTGTATCTGGATCAGATATAGCTGAAAAAGGTATAACTAAAACATTAAGAGATAATGGAATTGAAGTATTTATAGGTCAAAAATTAGAAAATGTTAAGGATAAAGATTATGATACTTATGTATATTCAACTGCTATTAAGGAATCAAATCCTGAGTATTCATATATGAAAGATAAAGGTATAACTATGTATAGAAGAGGAGCCCTTCTTGCAGAAATTATGAATAAATTTGATAAAGGAATAGCTGCAGCAGGGACACACGGTAAAACAACAACATCTTCACTTTTATCAGTGGTATTTTTAGATAAAAATCCATATATTGCAGTAGGTGGTATAATACCTGAAATATCATCTAATTCTAAAGTTGGAAATAGTGAGTATTTTATTGCAGAAGCAGATGAAAGTGATAATACCTTCCTTTATATGAATCCTTATTATTCTATAATTACAAATATAGAAGCAGATCATTTAGATTTTCACGGTAGTTTAGAAAATATAGTTGATTCATTTAAAAAATTTGTAGATTTAACTAAGCATAAAGTTCTTGCTTGTTTTGATAATGATATACTTAAAACGTTTAGTGATGAAAAAATTATTTATTATTCTATTGATGAGAATAATAAGGATAAAGTAGAAATTTATGTAAGTAATATACAAGTAATTGATGGAATTACTTCATTTGATGTATATATTTCCGGTGAATTTGCAGGAAGATATTCATTATCAGTTCCAGGATTACATAATGTTTCTAATTCTTTACCTGTTATATATATAGCATTAAATGAAGGTGTACCTAAAACAACAATACAAGATAAATTGTTAAGTTTTAAGGGGGCAAATAGAAGATATCAAGTAATATATGATGACAAGTTTAGAATTATAGACGATTATGCACATCATCCTACTGAAATTTTAGCAACTATAAAAGCAGCAAAGATGAATGAAAAAAAAGAAGTTAATGTAATATTTGAACCACATAGATATTCAAGAACAAGTTTCTTTTTAAATGATTTTGCAAATAGTTTAAGAGAAGCAGATAATATTTATCTTCTTCCTATATATTCAGCTAGTGAAGAAAATATATATGATGTTTCTTCTGAAAAACTTGCTGAAAAAATAGGGAACCATTGTACAGTGTATGATAAAGATGAACTTATGAAAAAGTTATTTGATGAAGATAAAAATGATAAAGTATATATATTTATGGGAGCAGGATCTGTTTCTTCTCTTGCACATAGTTTTGTGGAAAGGATAAAAAATGATAGTAAATAGTAATATAGAGATGAAAGAATATTCAAACATGAAGATAGGTGGTATAGCTAAGGAATTGATATTTGTTGAAAATAAAGAAGAATTAGTTGAGATTTATAACACACGTGATAGAATATATCTTATAGGTAACGGGACAAATACTTTAATAAATGATGAATATTTAGATATATCTTTTGTAAGTTTATCTAAATTAAATAAAATAGAAGTTATAAAAAAAGAAAATGAGATAACTTTTGTTAGAGCATATTCTGGTGTTGATTTTGATAGATTTATATCATATATGGAAGAAAATGACCTTTCAGGTATAGAAAATATGTCAGGTATTCCAGGGAGTTTTGGTGGGATGACTAATATGAATGCTGGAGCTTATGGTACAGAATTATTTGATGTAGTTGAAGAAGTAGAAATATTTGAACCTGAAAATAAAATAATTAAAACATTAAAAAAATCAGAATTAAATTCAAAATATAGAACGACGGCTATAAAAGAAAATAAATGGGTGGTTGTATCTACTGTTTTGAAATTAACTAAAGGATTTAATAAAGAAGCAAGTTTAGATAAGTATAATCAAAGAAAACAAAAACATCCATTAAATTTACCAAATCTTGGATCTACTTTTAAAAATCCAACAGGTAATTTTGCTGCACAATTAATTTCTGATTGTGGATTAAAAGGTTATAGCGTAGGTGAGGCACAAGTGTCACCAGTTCATCCTAATTTTATAACAAATATGGGGAATGCAAAATTTAAAGATGTTTTAGATGTTATAGAGCATGTTAAAAATACTGTAAAAGAAAATACAGGAATACAACTTGAAACAGAAATTATTATACTAGAAAAATAATATAACTTGTAAAGGGAAAAGACTTGACAAGTTTGAAAGTTTAGTGTAGAATATATACTGAATTATGATGTAAAAAGAGAAAGGAAATAAAATAATGAAAAGAACATATCAACCAAATAAAAGAAAAAGAAAAATGGATCATGGATTTAGATTAAGAATGAAAACTAAAAGCGGAAGAAACGTTTTAAGTAGAAGAAGAGCAAAAGGAAGAGCGAAATTATCAGCATAACCGGTAGGATCTACACCGGTTTTTTTTTGAAAGATGGAGCAAAAAATGGAGAAACTAAAAAAAACTAGGGATTTTAATAGGGTATATAACAAAGGAAAAAAGAAAAGTGGTAAATATTTACTTTTATTTGAAAATAAGTCAAAAGAACAAAAATTTGGTATTGTAGCTAGTAAAAAAACTGGAAATTCGGTTTATAGATCTCGTGCTAAAAGATTAATTAGAGAATCAATAAGAAATAATATAGATTTATTTTCACTAGAAAGAGAATATATTTTTGTTATGAAAAGTATATTTAAAGATAAAATGAAAGACATTAAGTGTCAAGATATAGCAAAAGATATACGTTATATTATGAAAAAGAGTTATAAATGAAAAGAATTGCAATATTTTTAATAGAACTATATCAAAAAAAAATCTCTAAATATACAAAAAGAAATTGTAGATTTTACCCTACATGTTCAGAATATTCAAAACAGGCTATTTTAAAATATGGTTTTTTAAAGGGAAGTTTTTTATCTATAAAAAGAATTTCTAAGTGCCATCCTTTTAATCCAGGTGGATATGATCCTTTAAAATAGAGAGGAGAATTTAATGTTTGGATTTTTTAAAATACAATTTTTAGTTGACATAGTAAGTTTTATATTAAAAAATATTAGTTATATAGTGGGTAATTATGGTGTTGCTATAATTTTAACAACGGTTATAGTTAGATTACTTATGTTACCTCTTACATTGAAACAAGAGCAATCAATGAAGAGAATGAAAGAATTACAACCTAAAATAGATGAACTTAATAAAAAATATGCTAATGATAAGGCTATGTTAAATCAAAAAACTGTAGAATTATATAAAGAAGAAAAGGTGAATCCAGCAGGAGGATGTTTACCTGTAATTATACAGCTTCCTATATTTATTGCTTTATATACAGCATTTAGAGATGGGAATATAGTTCCAGATACAGCTACATTTTTATGGTTTAAATTAAGTGCACCTGATGCGCTATTTACGTTATTTGGATTCACATTTAATGCTTTACCTATATTGACGGCAGTTGTAACATTAGTTCAACAAAAAATGATGCAACCTGTAAGTACAGGTGATGATTCTACAGCAAATAGTATGCAAAGTATGTTAGTTATGATGCCAATAATGCTGTTATTTATTTTCTATAAACAACCTGCAGGTTTAAACTTATATTATTTTATTAACTCTATACTTTCAATAGCACAACAAACTTATGTTATGAAAAGGAGAGAAGCATAATGCAAAAATTTATTCTTAAGTCAAAGTCTAAAGATGAGTTACAGGATAAAATTAAAAATATGATAGTCTTAAATAATGATGAAATTGTAGAAATTACAGAATTAAAAAAACCTCGTAATTTATTTATATTTTCAACAGATGGTGAATATGAAGTAAAAATAGTAAAAAAAGAAATGAAATCTTCAGTTAAAAATATAAAAAGCGAAGTAAAAAATAAGGAAATAAAAAAAGATTTAAAAAAAGACTTAAAAAAAGAAGTTAAAAAAGATAAAGTTAAAGTAGTTGAAATTTCAGAAGAAAAAAAGGTTAATAATAATGATAATAAATTAATTGAGAAATTAAATATTGTTATTAAGGAATTTTTAGCTATATCTAATCTTAATGTTATAATAAAAAATATTTCATTTAATGATAAAGTATATAACGTTGAGTTAGATGGGGAAGATATTAAATATATTATAGGTGAAAAAGGGATAGCTTTATCATCTCTTGAATATTTATTAATGTCAATAGAAGACTTTAGACATATTAAGATATTTATAGATTCTAATAACTACAAAGAAAAAAGAGAAACAATTTTAAGAGAATTAGCTAATAAGACAGCAAAAACTGTTATTAAAACTCGTAGAAAAGTTAAATTAAATCCTATGACTTCAAGAGAAAGAAAAATAATACATGAAGAAATAAGTAAAATAGAAGGATTAGAAACTGTTAGTGTAGGGGTAGAACCTAAAAGATGTTTAATTATTAAATTGAAAAAGTAGATAATAAAGAGTCCATTTGGACTCTTTTATATTAAAGGAGGTAATATGTTATTTGATACAATAGCTGCCATATCTACAGCTAAAGGAGAATCAGGTATAGGTATAGTAAGGATTTCTGGTGATCGTGCTTTTGAAATATTAGATAAAATATTTGTATCAAAATCAGGTAAAAAAGATTTAGGTAATTATAAATTAAATTATGGATATATATATGATGAAGAAATTTTAGTAGATGAGGTATTAGTATCAAGAATGAAAGGACCTAGATCATATACTACCGAAGATATAGTAGAGGTTAATTGTCATGGAGGTTATTATACTACAAAAAAAATATTAGAAGTAATTTTAAAAAATGGAGCAAGACTTGCAGAAATTGGAGAGTTTACTAAGCGTGCTTTTATGAATGGAAGAATAGATTTATCTCAAGCAGAAGCTGTAATAGATATAATACATGGTAAAACAGAAAGAGCTGTTTCTTTATCTTTAGATCAATTAAAAGGTAGTTTAAGAGATGAGATAAATAAATTTAAGGAAGCTTTTTTAGATATTACTGCTCATGTTAATGTAGTTTTAGATTATCCAGAAGAAGGTATAGATGATCCATTACCTCAAGATTTGAGAGAAAAATTAGAAGATGTTTACAAAAATGCAGATAGGTTGATTAATTCATATAATAAAGGGAAAAAAATTAAAGAAGGTATAAAAACTGTAATAATAGGGAAACCTAATGTTGGTAAATCAACACTACTTAATACTTTACTTAGAGAAGAAAGAGCTATAGTTACTCATATTCCAGGTACAACTCGTGATATAATAGAAGAGGTAATAAATATTAAAGGAATACCATTAGTATTAATAGATACTGCAGGAATTAGAGATACAGAGGATTATGTAGAAAATATAGGAGTACAAAAATCTCTAGATTTAATAAATGATTCTGATTTAGTTTTATTAGTATTAGATTCATCAAGAGAATTAGAAGAAGAAGATATTAAAATTATTAATAAAATTAAAGAATTAGATAAAAATTATATAGTTTTAATGAATAAAATTGATTTAAATAGGAAGTTAGATATTTCACAATATGGATTAAATAATATTATAGAAATATCAGCTCAGGAAAATATTGGTATAGAAAATATGGAAGATAATATATATGAATATATTGTAGAAAAAGATGTTGAAGATAGTTCAGAAAAATTGATATTAACAAATATTAGACATAAAACGGCTCTTGAAAAAACAAAACAATCAATATTTAATATATTTGAAACTATAGATTTAGGACTTCCACTTGATTTAATATCTGTAGATTTAAAAGAAGGGTTAGATTCATTATCTGAAATAACTGGTGAAATTAGTTCAGAAGATGTCCTAGATCATATCTTTGCAAAATTTTGTGTAGGAAAATAATTTTCTCTAGACAAAAATAGATATAATGTAGTATACTAGATGTAATGAATATATACATGATTAAAGAGGTAGAATTTTGAAAAAAATATTTAGTTTAGGAATTTTTATGATGTTTGTGTATATACTTTTCATATTTATGGGAACTAACTTTTTTGAAATAAAAAATATTACAATAACAGGTAATAATAATCTAATTAAGAATGATATTGTTAAGTATTTATATAACCTTAAAGGACAGTCTATATTTAATATTAGTACAACTCAACTTAGTGCTGAGTTATTAAATGATGTAAGAGTTAGGGATGTGGAGATATCTAGAAGTTTCCCAAATACATTACGGATAAAAATAGATGAAAAAACACCTTTGGGAATAATATATATAAATAATCAATATATATATATTGATGAGTATTTAACCCCTTTTGCATATTATTCTGAAATAAAAGATAAAGAAATACCTATAATATTTTTAGAAAAAAATGATGAAGAAAATTTGAAACTTCTTTTGTCTAATTTATCTAAAAGTAAAATATATCCTTTAATATCCGAAATATACGCTATAAAAGATGGTTATACTTTAACTTTACTTGATGGAACGGATATTTATACAGATAAAGATGTTGACACGAATAAGTATGATTTAGGGTATAAGATATATACAAAAGAGAAGGAAAACAAAAATTTAGAATATTTAGAATTAAGATTTAGAGATATAGCAGTTAAATGAGAATGGAGGAAAAATGGAATATAACAATAATTTCAATGGTAATCAAAACGAATATATGGCAGGTGCCAAAATTAGCATAATAGGTGTTGGTGGAGGTGGAGGAAATGCCGTTAACCATATGATAGATAGAAAAATTGAAAGTGTTAGATATATAGCAATAAATACTGATCATCAAGATTTAGATAAGAAATCAAATGCAGATATTAAAATTTCTCTTTCACAATTAGGAGCAGGAGGGGATCCTACTATTGCAAAAGATTTAGCTGAAAAATCTAGAGATGATATAAAATCACAACTTAAAGGTCAAGATATGATATTCATAACTGCAGGAATGGGTGGAGGAACAGGAACAGGTGCTGCTCCAGTTGTTGCATCTATTGCTAAAGAATTAGGTGCTTTAACAGTAGCAGTTGTAACTCAACCATTTGATTTTGAAGGTATAAGAAGGAAAAAAAATGCTCAAGAGGGTATAGATGAATTAAGAAAATATGTTGATGCATTGATAGTTTTACCTAATCAAAAATTACTTAAGTATAAATCAGAAAATCAAGCAGTTTCAAATATGTTTTCTAAACCAAATGAAGTATTATATAGATCTGTTAAAGGTATAGCTGAGGTTATAACTAAAGAAGGAATGATGAACATAGACTTTGCTGATGTTAGTTCTGTTATGAAAGATGCTGGAGATGCAGTTATAGGATTGGGGGAAGCAAAAGAAGGAGAAGATGTATTGATTGCAGTTAAAGATGCTGCTGAAAATCAATTATTAAATAGAAGTTTAAAAGGTGCTAAAAATGCCTTGATAAACTTAACTTTACATCCTGAAACTGATGTTACTCAATTTGAAAAAATAATGGATGAAGTTGCTAAATATTCAGGAAATCCAGATTTAAATATTATACTAGGAATAATATATGATGATACATCAAGAGATGTTAAGGTTACTATAGTTGCAACAGGTTTTGATGATGATGTTGCTGAAGAAGGACAACCAGTACCTAAATTTAGTAATGAAAATAAAATTGAAGAAGTAAATAATAATTATTCTACATTACAAGTGCCAGTATTAGATTAAAATAAATGTACCTAGAACATGTACCAACAAACTGGACACAAAATTTAAAATTAATAATTTAAGGAATTACATTTTATTTGATAAGGTGTAGTTCCTTTTAAATTTACTCTAACTTTATTGTAAAATTCTATATATTCTTTAATTGTTTTAATTGCTTCTTCTTTAGTTCTAAACTTATCTTTATTTAACTTATTGTAATAACACTCTGACTTAAGACTCTATAGGTGAGTTATCAGGACAATGCCCTGGTCTTGACATGCTATGTGTAATATCTTTTGTTATATTTTTAAACATATATGATGTATACTGAAACCCTCTATCACTTTGTAATATATCAACATCATTAATATTTATATTT
>NZ_CDRRBS010000052.1:0-8117 GCF_977040545.1 Pseudostreptobacillus sp.
AATCATATTTTTTTATTATTTTTTTAATTATACTTCTTTGATCGTTACTATCATATACATTAAAATTTGTTCCATATCCTATTCTTTCAGAATATATTCTTAGAAGTCTTAATGCAAAAGAGTGAAAAGTAGTAATAAATATATCTGTATTAGAACCTATAAGACTTTCAGCTCTTTCCTTCATTTCTTTAGCGGCTTTATTTGTAAAAGTAAGAGCTAATATATTTTTAGGATTAATATTTTTTTCTTTAATCATATGTGCAATCTTAAAAGTAATAGTTCTTGTTTTACCACTTCCAGCACCAGCTAGTATAAGTGTTTGTCCTTCTAATATTTCAGCAGCTTTTTTCTGCATGTCATTTAAATTATCTAAAATACTCAAATAAATCTCTCCCTCTTTATATATTATAGTATAGATATTATACACTTAATTTTTTATTTTTTCAATTTAAGAAAATTGTTTTTAATAAATTTTTTAATTAATTATGTTTTCACTTTTTTTAATTATTATGTATATATTTTAAATCTTTTTTATAAAAAATAAAAAATAGTAAAAAAAGTTTTTTTGTGTTATTATAATGATAAAAGACATTTTATTTTAAGCTTTTGGGATTTAGGTTAAAAAAGTTGGATATAAAATATAAAAAAAAAAGGTTTTATTTTATTTTTCTAGCTATACTATATTAAGGATGAGATATGAAAAAATTAAATTCAACAGATTATGAAGTTTTAGAATTGATTTCCAGTAATAAGGAAATTAGTAGAACAGAATTGACTAAATATTTAGATTTATCACCCGCAGCAATATCTAAGATGGTAAAAAAATTAGTTTCGTTAAACTTGATAGTAGAAGAAGGAGAGCAAGTTTCAACTGGTGGAAGACCTAGAAAGATATTGAAAATTAATAAAAAATATAGAAAGATAATAGCAGTTAATTTTGGTGCAGGATTTATAGATGTTTCTATTGCACATTTAGATGGAGATATAATTGAAACTGTTAGAAAAACATTTCAATTTAAAACATCTGAAAAATTAAAAATGTTATTATCAGATGAAATACAAAGATTGATTGATACATATAGCAAAAATCAAATAATAGGTATAGGTCTTTCAATAAATGGTGTTGTAGATAGAGAAAAAGGTATATCTGTATTTTCACCACATTTAAAATGGAATAATTTGAATTTGAAAGAATATTTTGAATTAAAATATGGAATACCTGTTATAGTTGATAATGATGTTAGAAGTATGATGAGAGCTGAAGTATTTAGATTGAAAAAAATGGGTATAAGAAATGCTATGTATTTATATGTCAAAGACGGTATAGGCTCTACTTTTATGATAAATGGCGAAGTATTTGAAGGTGAAAGTCATTGTGCTGGAGAAATAGGTCATTATGTTATAGATTATAAATCTAATCATAAATGTAAGTGTGGTAAATATGGTTGTTTAGAAGCAGAAAATTCGGCTTCTATAATCAAAGAAAAAATTAACTGGGAATTAGAAAAAAATGAAAAACCACTATATAATGGTGATTCGGAAAGTTTATTTAGCAAAGCTGAAAATGGAGATGAACCATATAAAAGTGTGGTAGGGAATTCAAGTAGAGAAATAGGAAGGGTTGTAGGAAATGTTCTTAATATATTAGATATAGGGAATATTATAATCGCTGGTAGTATACTTGAAGCTAAGAAATTATTTATTACTAATTTTGAAAAAGGAATTTATGATAATTTAACTTTAAATTTTGGTAATAGAGTGAATATATTAACTACGCAGTATGGAAATATAGTTGAAAAATATGCTGCAATTAACCTAATAATAGAAAATCTATTTATAGGTAAAAAGTTAATTAGTAAATAGGATAATAAAACAATTTTATTATATAATTTTATTTAGAGGTGAGGAAAATGAAAAAAACATTAATGAGTTTGTTTATGGTACTAGGTTTAGTATTCTTTGCAATATCATGTGGTGGCAAAACTGAAGCTAAGGCTGAAGAAGGTGCTAAAAACTTTAAAATAGGAGTTACATGGTACAAATACGATGATAACTTTATAGCTGGAATGAGAAAAGATATGGAAGCTATTCAAGCTGAACAATTCAAAAATTTAGAATTATCAATGAATGATTCTCAAAATTCACAAGCTATATTAAATGACCAAGTTGATACTTTAATTTCTAAAGGTGTAAACTTATTAGCTATAAATTTAGTAGATCCAAGTGCAGGACAACAAATTATAGATAAAGCAAAAGCTGCAAATATACCTATAATCTTATTTAATAAAGATCCAGGTGTTGACGCTTTAAATAGTTATGATAAAGCTTACTATGTTGGAAATGATCCTAAAGAATCAGGAATATTCCAAGGTAACACAATAGTTAAACAATGGAAAGCTGATCCTAAATTAGATAAAAATGGTGACGGTGTATTACAATATGCTATGTTAATAGGGGAACCAGGACATCCAGATGCAGTTGCAAGAACTGAATATTCAGTTAAAACAATAAATGAAGCTGGAATTAAGACTGAAAAACTTTATGAAGATGCAGCTAACTGGGATGCAGCAATAGCTAAAGATAAAATTGATTCATTCTTATCAGGACCTAAAGGTGCAGCAGTTGAAGTTATAATCTCTAATAATGATGGAATGGCATTAGGTGCAATAGAAGCTATGAAAGCTCATAATGTAATGTTACCAATATATGGTGTTGATGCTATACCTGAAGCTTTAACTTTAATTGAAAAAGGTACTTTAAGTGGTACAGTATTAAATGATGGTAAAAACCAAGCTTTAGCTATATTACAATTAGCTAATAATATATTAAATGGAAAAGACCCAGTAGAAGGAACAAATTGGAAATTAGTGGATAAAGCAGTAAGAGTTCCTTACGTTGGTGTTGACAAAGATAACTATAAAGAATTTGTAAGATAATAAAAAAATGAAAAAAGCCACTGTTATAGTGGCTTTTTCACTAAAAAGAGGTGAAAAATTAATGAGTAAAGAAAACTTTGAATATGTTTTAGAAATGAGTGGAATCTCTAAATCATTTCCAGGAGTTAAAGCTCTAGATAAAGTTAATTTAAGAATAAGACCTAACAGCGTTCATGCTTTAATGGGTGAAAATGGTGCTGGTAAATCAACATTGATGAAATGTTTATTTGGGATATATAAAAAAGATGAAGGTGAAATTAAGTTAGAAGGAAAAGAAATTAGTTTCTTAAATTCTAAAGATGCTCTTGAACATGGAGTTTCAATGGTTCACCAAGAGTTAAATCAAGTTATTCAAAGAAATGTTATGGATAATATTTGGCTTGGAAGATATCCAACAAAACATGGATTAGTTGATGAAGATAAAATGTATAAAGACACTAAGAAAATATTTGATGATTTAGATATAGATGTTGATCCACGTGCAAAAGTTGCAACATTGAGTGTTTCTCAAATGCAAATGCTTGAAATTGCAAAAGCTGTATCATATAATTCTAAAGTATTGATATTAGATGAACCAACTTCATCTTTAACTGAAAATGAAGTACATCATTTATTTAGAATAGTTAAAAAATTACAAGGAAGTGGAATAGGTATAGTATATATCTCTCACAAAATGGAAGAAATTAAAGAAATTTGTGATGAAATAACAATACTTAGAGACGGTCAATGGGTTTCAACTTCTAAAGTTGAAAATTTAACAACTGATCAAATAATAAATATGATGGTTGGAAGAGATTTAAGTAATAGATTCCCTGATAAAGACAGTAAGCCAAGTGATACAATAATGGAAGTTAGAGGTTTAACTACTAAAGATATTAAAGATGTAAGTTTTGATTTGCATAAGGGTGAAATTTTAGGTATAGCAGGATTAGTAGGATCTAAGAGAACTGAAATTGTAGAAACAATATTTGGTATTAGAGGTAATTATGAAGGAAGCATAAAAATACATGGTAGGGAAGTTAAAATAAAATCACCTAATGAAGCTACTAGAAATGGGTTGGCATTGATAACTGAAGAAAGACGTTCAACTGGTATATTTGCTATGTTAGATATTAAATTTAATTCAATAATATCTAATTTGAAAAAATATTCTAGATTTGGTTTATTAAGTGATGCTAAGACAAGTAAAGATACAAGATGGGTAATAGATTCAATGAAAGTTAAGACACCTAGTCAAAGTACAAGTATAGGTTCATTATCTGGAGGTAATCAACAAAAAGTAATAATAGGAAGATGGTTATTAACAGAACCTGAAATATTAATGATGGATGAACCAACAAGAGGAATAGATGTTGGAGCTAAATTTGAAATTTATCAATTGATGATAGATCTTGCAAAGAATAATAAAGGAATTATTATGATTTCATCAGAAATGCCTGAATTATTAGGAATAACTGATAGAATTATAGTAATGAGTAATGGTAGAATAGCAGGAATTGTTAATACAAAAGATACTAATCAAGAAGAAATCTTGAAATTAACAGCTATGTATTTATAGGAGGAAAAAATGGACAAATCTCAATTAAACAAAATTAAATTTGATGGAGAAACAGTAAAAAAAACTAAGAATTTTTTAATAAATGGAGGAATATATATAGTTTTATTATTATTATTTATATTAATAATAATGAAAGATAGTTCATTCTTAAGTTTCAGAAATTTAATAAATATTTTACAACAATCATCTGTTAAAATGATAATAGCCTTAGGTATAGCAGGTATTATAGTAACACAAGGAACAGACCTTTCAGCTGGGCGTCAAATAGGTATAGCAGGATTAATTTCAGCTACACTTTTACAATCACTTGCAAATCCTAATAGAATATATAAATTTATGAATTCTACTGGATTTATGTCTAATATAGGTAAAGCATTAGGTTTTGATAAAGATCCTACTTTATTTGTTTGTTTAATTACTTTATTACTTGTTATGATTATAGGTGGAATTATAGGTGGAGTAAATGGAATTCTTGTATCAAAATTTGATATAGTACCTTTCGTTGCTACTATGGGTATGATGATTATAGCTTATGGGGCTAACTCTTTATACTATGATTATACAGGTTCTACTCCAGTTGCTGGTTTTGGTGAAAGATATAGTTCAATAGTTAGTAGTTTCCATGTAGGAAGTTTCCATTTCCCTAAATTAATAGTATATGCAGTTATTGCTATAGTGGTTATGTGGATTGTATGGAATAAAACAATATTTGGTAAAAACTTATTTGCAGTAGGAGGAAATCCTGCAGCCGCTAAGGTATCAGGAGTTAATGTTACTAAAACTTTAATAATAGTTTATATAATAGCAGGTGTTATGTATGCTATGGGTGGATTCTTAGAAGCAGCTCGTATTGGATCTGCATCAAATAACTTAGGTAACCTTTATGAATTAGATGCGATGGCAGCCTGCGTTGTTGGAGGAGTTTCATTCTCAGGAGGAGTTGGAAAAATTTCTGGAGTTGTTACTGGGGTTATAATATTTACTATGATAAACTATGGATTAACATATATAGGTGTAAATCCTTATTGGCAATATATAATTAAAGGTTTAATAATAATAGTTGCTGTTGGTATAGATATGTTAAAATATAAGAAGAGAAATTAATAGAAAATCATAGGTGAAAAAAAATGGAAAAATAGGTCTTTCACACCAGGGAGATTGAATTGAATTGGAGAACATACAGATTATAACGGAGGAAATGTATTCCCTTGCGCAATAGACAAGGGAACTACAGCTCTTGTAGCAAAAAGAGAAGATAAAAAATGTAGATTTTATTCTACTAATTTTGAAAAATTAGGTATAATTGAATTTGATATAACTAATTTAAAAAATGTTAAGGAACATGATTGGGTAAATTATCCTAAAGGAATGTTTAAAGCATTTATAGATGGAGGATACGATATATTACATGGATTTGATGTATTACTTGAAGGGAATATACCAAATGGTGCTGGACTTTCATCTTCAGCATCAGTTGAAATGGTTATAGGAACAATGATAAAACATGAATTTGGATTTGATATATCAGTTTTAGATATAGTTAAATATGGGAAAAAAACTGAAAATGAATTCATAGGTGTTAATTCAGGTATAATGGATCAATTTGCAGTAGGATTTGGGAAAAAAGATAAAGCAATATTACTAGATTGTAACACATTAGTATATGAATTAGTTCCTATAGTTTTAAAAGATGAATATGTAGTAATTTCAAACACTAATAAGAGACGTGGTCTTGCAGATTCTAAGTATAATGAAAGACGTGCAGAATGTGAAGAAGCATTAGCAGAATTACAAACTAAGCTTGATATTAAATCACTTGGTGAATTATCTGAAAAACAATTTGAAGATAATAAATATCTTATAAAATCTGAAGTAAGACAAAGAAGAGCTAAACATGCAGTATATGAAAATCAAAGAACTTTACAAGCTAAAGAAGCATTAGTAAAAGGAGAAATAGAGTTATTTGGAAAATTGATGAATGCTTCACATGTATCTCTTAGAGATGATTACGAAGTAACAGGTATTGAACTTGATTCACTTGTAGAAGCTGCTTGGGAAGAAGAAGGAACAATAGGTTCTAGAATGACAGGTGCAGGTTTTGGTGGATGTAGTGTAAGTATAGTGAAAAAAGATAAAGTTGATGATTTTATAAAAAATGTAGGAAGAAAATATACTGAAAAGACAGGACTTGTTGCTGATTTTTATATAGCTAACATAGGTGATGGGGCAAGAAAATTATGATTAGTGTAGAAAGTATATATTTAGGTAAATATGAAAATAAAGATATATATAGATATATACTTAAAAATGATAATGATTTTGAAGTACATATATTAAATTTAGGTGGGATAATTAATAAAATATTAACTAAAAATAAAAAAAATGAAAAAGTAAATGTTGTTTTAGGTTATGATTTTTTTGAAAAATATGTATCAGATCCAAGTTATGCTGGAGCAATAATAGGACCTACATCAGGTAGAATAGATAATGGTATTTTTAAAATAAATGATGTTCAATATAATTTAGAAATTAATTCAGGTGAGCACGCTAATCATGGTGGTAAAGGTGGATTAACATCAAAAGTATTTGAGGTTGAAGAAATTGAGTACAAGGATATGAAAGGTGTTGAACTTTCATATTCTTGGAAGAATTTAGAAGCCGGACATCCAGGAAATATGAAATTTTATATTAGATACTTTATAAATGATAAATCAACTTTAAAAATTGAGTTTTATGCAACGAGTGATAGAAAGTCATATGTAAATATGACTAATCACTCTTACTTCAATTTATCTGGTAATTTAAGTGAAAATGGAGATAGTCAATATTTGATGATAAATTCAGATAAGTTTTGTGAAGTTAAATCTAATATGATACCTAATGGGAAATTAATAGATGTAAAAAATAGTGCTTTTGATTTTAAAAAACCAACTATAATTAAAGAAAATATTGATAAAGGTTCTAATCAGTTTAATATTACAAGAGCTATAGATCATGGATTTGTACTTAATAAAGATGGAATTGATGCAACTCTTTATTCTAAAAGTTCTGGAATAAAGATGTTTCTTAAAACAAGTCAAAATGTGTTAGTTGTATATACTGGTAATTATCTTGATGATGTTATTCCATTTGATAATGTAAATAAAAATACAAGATATATGGGTATAGCACTAGAAGCACAAAATTATCAAAATGGTATAAATATAGAAGAATTTGATTCTAAGCTTACTACACCTGTTTCTCCATATTATGAAGAAATAGAATATATATTTAGTGTAGAATAATAAGGAGGATAAAATGAAAAATGTTTTAGTAGTAGGTGGAGCTGGTTATATTGGTTCACATACTGTAAAAATGTTAAAAGATGCAAAATATAACGTAATAATATATGATAATTTATCTAAAGGACATAGAGAAGTTTCTGAAATTTTAGATGTTAAATTGATAGAAGGTGATTTAGGAGATAGAGATAAATTAAAAGAAGTATTTGAAAATGAGAAAATTGATATAGTAATGCACTTTGCTGCTTTTATAGAAGTTGGGGAATCAGTACTTGATCCAGGAAAGTATTATGAAAATAATGTTGGTAAAGTAATAAATTTATTAAATCAAATGGTAGAATC
>NZ_CDRRBS010000053.1:0-7940 GCF_977040545.1 Pseudostreptobacillus sp.
TAAATCAGTAAATATACGTCTCCCTTCTGGAACATGTGCCATACCCATAGGCACTAATTTATGTGCTTTAACATTATTTATACCCTCTCCATTTAATACCACTTCACCTGATTTAATAGGTAATATATTAGATATAGCATTAAGTATAGTTGTTTTACCTGCACCGTTAGCCCCTATAAAAGAAACAATTTCCCCTTCTTTAATATAGAAAGAAATATCTTTTATTGCATGTATCTTATCGTAAAATACATTTATTTCATTTACTTCTAAAATTTTACTCATAACTAATCACCTAAATAAGCCTTTATAACTTCAGGGTTATTTTGAATTTCTAAAGGATTTCCTTTCGCTATTATTTCTCCAAAATTAAGAACATATAATCTTTCACATATACCCATAACTAAATCCATATCATGTTCAATTAAAAGTATTGAAATACCCATATTATCTCTAATATTTCTTATTATTTCCATCAATTCCTGTGTTTCATTAGGATTCATACCAGCAGCTGGTTCATCTAATAATAACAATTTTGGATTACAAGCTAGTGCTCTTGCTATTTCTAATTTTCTTTGATTACCATAAGATAATGAATCAGCTCTATTGTTAGCCATAGATTCTAAATCAAACATTCTAAGATATTCTAACGCTTTTTTCGTTAATTCTGATTCCATATTTCTAAACTTCTTTGTTCTAAATATAGCAGCTAAAGTTGAATAATTTTCTTTTTGATCAAGAGATATTCTAACATTATCTAATACGCTAAGTTGCTTATATATTCTAATATTTTGAAAAGTTCTAGAAATACCAAGTTCAACTATTTTATTAGTTTTCAAATTAAAAGTATTAACTCCTGATATCTTAATACTTCCCTCCGTAGGTTTATATACTCCTGTCAAAAGATTAAATACTGAAGTTTTACCAGCACCGTTAGGTCCTATTAACCCAACTAATTCACCTTCATTTATTTCCATATTTAAGTTATTTACAGCTCTTAATCCTCCAAAATCTATACTTAGATTTTCTGTTTTTAGTAATTCCATTATTTCACCACCTTATTTTTTATCCTCTTTAAAAATGAGAATAGTTTAGGTATAGTAAACTCTGATGTACCTAATATACCATCTTTCTTAAATATCATTAAAAATATTAGTATTAAAGAATATATTAAAAGTCTATACTCTGAAACCGATCTTAATATTTCATTTAATAAAGTTAGGAAAGTTGCAGAAACAACAGCACCTGTAATACTACCAAGACCTCCTAACACAACCATAACTAATATTTCTATAGAGAATACAAAATTGAATTTATCAGGTGTTAAACTTCCTAAATTATGTGCAAATAAAGAACCACCAATACCAGCAAAAAATGCAGAAAGTATAAATCCATAAATCTTAGCTCTATTAATATCTACTCCCATATTTTCTGCAGCTATTTCATTTTCTCTAATAGATAATAATAATCTACCTTTTTTAGAAATCAATATCATTATTAGTACAATAGATGATAAAACAACTATTAAATATACATTATTAAATGTTGTAATATTAGGAATACCATTTAATCCTGCTGCACCACCTAAAAAATCAATATTTTGTATTATATATTTAATTATTTCACCAAAAGCAAGAGTAATTATAGCAAGATAATCCCCTCTAAGTCTTAAAGTTATAGACGATAAAAATAGTCCTGAAAATCCTGCTATTATTCCTCCGAATATAGTTACTATAAGTAAATGTAAATCTGAATTTAATGAATATTTTTGAAGAAATATAGATAAAATACTTGCAGAATAGGCTCCAATAGATATAAATCCTGCATGACCTAAATTTAGTTCTCCCATCACTCCTGATACTACATTTAAACTTAATGCAAATAAAATATATATTAAAATATTTACATATATACCAGCCTTATAACTAAATATATCATCGCCAAGTATTGAATAAGCAAGACATAAATAAAGTAAAGCTAAAAGTAGAAAACTTGTAATATAGTTTTTCTTATTTATATTTTTTAAATTTTCAGCATAATTTCTAATTTTTAAAGTATTATCCATCTTACACCTTCTCTTTCATATTTTTACCTAAAATTCCATTAGGTCTAAATATTAAAGTTATTATCAATATTCCAAATACTATTGGATTTGCCCAAGTTGATGAAATATATCCTTTTACATAATTTTCTATTATCCCCATTAAATATCCACCAATAACAGCTCCAGGAATAGAACCTATTCCTCCAAAGACAGCAGCAATAAATGCTTTAAGTCCAGGAAGCAATCCCATATATGGATCAATTCTTGGATACATTAAGGCATACATAACACCACCTAAAGCACCTAAAGCAGATCCTATGGCAAAAGTTATAGAAATTGTAAAATCTGTATTTATACCCATCAGTTTAGCAGCTGATAAATCTTGTGCAACTGCACGCATAGCTTTACCAAGATTCGTAAATTTAATAAATAAATAAAGTAATATCATACATATTATTGATACTATGATTATAAACAAACTTAAATAACTAGCATCAATACCTAATATATTTACATACTTATCATTAGATAAAAATATAGGAACATTATTTAATGATATAACCTTAGGAGAAGCTCCAAAATAAATTAAAGCAATACTTTCAAGTAAAAAACTAACTCCAATAGCTGTAATCAATACATTCATACGACTACCATCTCTTAATGGTTTATATGCTAATTTTTCAATCACTACCCCTAATATCACACAAAATAAAACTGCAACAAGTAAGGCACTTGTCAGCCCAAAACCATTTGTAACACACATAAAAGCTATATATGCCCCTACCATCAAAATATCACCATGTGCAAAATTTATTAACTTTACTATACCATAAACCATAGTATATCCTAGGGCTATAAGTGCATAAATACTTCCAGTTTGCAAACCATTCAATGTTTGCTCTAAAAAGTTCTTAAACATTTTTCCTCCAAAAATAAAATGACCTAGATGGTCATTTTATTGTTTTAATATTTTTCCTTTAATAATACTTTTCCATCTTTAATAGTTAAGAAAGAAACTTGTTTTTTAGGATTTCTTTCAGAATCAAATTCTAAACTTCCTGTAACTAAATCAAGTTTAGTTTGTGAAATTAAATCTCTTAACTTAGCTGGATCTAAATTTTCAGACTTAGCTAAAGCTTCTACTAATATTGTAGCAGAATCATAACCTAAAGCATTAAATAAATTTGGTTCTTTATTATACTTAGCTTTATATGCTTCTCTAAACTTAACTGATAATTCCTTTTTATCTTCAAGATCATATTGACTTGTAAATATTGCACCATCTGCAACTTGTGCAAAATTCTCTTGTATTCCATCCCAACCATCTGAACCAAAGGCTTGAATATTTAATCCTAATTCCTTAGCTTGAGATAAAATTAATCCTATAGTATTGTAATAATCTGGTATTAATAAAGCATCCGCTCCAGAGTTTTTAACATTAGTTAAAAGTGATTTGAAATCTTTATCATCTTTAGTATATTTTTGTTCTATAAATGAAAGTCCTTCACTTTTTGCAATTTCTTTAAACTTATCAGAAACTCCAACAGAATAATCACTTGAAGTATTTGTAAGAATAGCTACATTTTTATATCCTAATTCCTTTATATACTTAGCTAAAACTTCACCTTGATAAGGATCTGTAAAAGTAGTTCTAAATACATAATCTTTACCTGTTGTAATATCAAATCTAGTTCCAGCAGGTGTAATCATAGGTATCTTTGCCTTTTGTGCAAGTTCAGCTGCTGCAAACGTATTTGCAGAAATAGCTTCCCCTAAAATTGCATTAACTTTATCAACTGATATCATTTTTTTTACAATATTTACAACTTCTTGTAAATCACCTTTTGTATCTTGTACTAATAATTCAACTTTTTTACCATTTATTCCACCGGCATTGTTAACTTCCTCAATCTTTAATTCTATTCCCTCTTTTATAGCCACACCATATTGTGATAAATCACCTGTTAATGGTTCAGGAAGCCCAACTTTAATAATAGAATCAGCTCCCTCCTTACTACTACTATTTGTTGCCTTAGCACCACAACTAAATAAAAACATTACAGATAAAACTGATAATATTACTTTTTTCATTTTCGCTCCTCCAATTCTTAAAATTATGAAATGATTATACCACATATTTTAAATTATTCAAAATATATTTAATTTATGATTGCCATATATATTGTTTATGATTAAATTCTTTTTCATAAATAAAAAAAATAGACATACATCTATTTTTCTATAACCTTTATAACTACATTTTCTTTATTTTTATTAGATATAGAAGAAATTAAATTTCTAATACAAGTAATCAACTTTCCATTTCTTCCAATTATCTTCCCTATATTTTCTTTATCAACAACTATGTCAATAAGTATATTTTTCCCACCTTTAGTACTTATGTCATACTTTACTTCATTTTGTAATAATTGTTCCAACCAAAATTTAACCATTTCTTTATAATATTCTTCGTTCATAGTATCCCTTTCCAAAAATCCTGTGATATTATATCAAATTTAATACCATTTTTTCTAAATTTTTCTAAAAGCAAATCAACATCACTTTTCATATACTCATTTGTTAAAATTTTAATTTTACCATTTTTAGAATCTAAAGTTCTAACTATAGCCAAGCCTTCATACGCTTCTACTATTTTATTTATAAAATCAATATCACGTTTATCTATATCTAAAATATATTCATAACTTCTCATATCAGTCCTCTAATTTCTTTATTAATTCTATATATTCTTCTATAGTTAATTCTTCAGCACGTGCTTTAACTGTTTTTCCCATCTCAAGTAAAATATTTTCTAATTTTTCTCTTTCCACACCAATTAACTTAAGATTATTAACTAAACTCTTTCTTTTATTAGTAAATGAAGCTTTAATATATTTAATATATATTTTTTCATTTATTAATTTTTCATATTTTTTATCTTTATATGGTTTTATTCTAATAAAAGCTGAATCGACCTTAGGTATAGGATCAAACATTTCCTTATTTACAGTAAATAAATACTCAACTTCAGCATAAAACTGTAATATATATGTAAACACACCTCTATCACTATTATTTTTACTGAAAATCAATCTTTCTCCAACTTCTTTTTGAACCATTAAATATATATCTTCAACTTGTTCTCTAAAATCAATCAATTTATTTATTATCGGACTTGTTATATAATACGGAATATTAGCTATAACTCTAAATTTATTATAATTCAATATTTGACTTAAATCATAATCCATGAAATCAGTATTTATTAATTCAAAGTTGGAATAATTTGAAAACTTTTTATTTAATTTAGGTATTAAATCTTTATCTATTTCAAAAGCAATTAATTTTTTTGAATTTTCAAGCAACATAGAAGTTAAATATCCAAGTCCAGGCCCTATTTCTATAACATAATCTGTATTATTTATTCTAGAAACTTCCTTAATTCTCTCCAAAAGTTCATTATCTTCAAGAAAATTTTGACCATATTTTTTTTTATGATTGTGTTCCTTATTCTTTTTCATAAAGTTCTAAATCCATTACTCCTATATATGGTATATTTCTATATTCTTGTTTAAAATCAAGCCCATAACCTAAAACAAATTCATTAGGTATTTCAAATCCAACATATTGAACATCTATATCAACTTTTCTTTCAACTTTTTTATCTAACAGAGTGCAAAGTATAACTTCTTTAGGTTCTCTTTTACCTATCATTTTAAGAACCTTTTTAAGTGTTTGTCCTGAATCTATGATATCTTCAACTATTAAAACATTTTTCCCTTTAACTGGATAATCTAAATCTTTAATAATCTTAATTTCATTACTTGTTTCAAACTCATCACCATAACTAGATATTTCCATAAAGTCTATTTTTAAAGGACGCTTAATTTCTCTAATTAAATCTGCCATAAATAATATAGATCCCTTTAAAATACCGACAACTATAAAGTCTGCATCATCATTTTCGTAATCTTTTGTTATTTGTGCACCTAATTCTTTTATTCTTTCTTTTAATTGCTCTTCTGTTGCAATTTTTTTAACTATTCCTTTTTCCCAATCTCTCATTTCAGATCTTGTATGATAAGTTTAAATTCAGTTAAATTTATCACACTCTCCTTTCTTTACTTAAATATGTTTATTATGTAGATTATACAGTAAAATCTTCTCAAAATCAAGGGTATTGATTCAAAAACATTTTTCACTTATAAAATAAAAAGAGTGGATATCTCCACTCTTATAAATGTTCTGGTCCAAAAGAATATGGTATCATTTCTTCTAAAGTCCAAACTATATAATTATCATTTTTTGATGTTGCTAACACTATTCTTGTATCAGGTGTTGCAAATTCACGTATAACTTGTCTACACATACCACAAGGACTAATAGGTTCATCTGTATTTCCTGTTATTACTATCAAATCTATTTTTTTCATTCCCTCAGTAACTGCAGAACTAATAGCGTTTCTTTCAGCACATATAGCCAAACCATAAGAAGCATTTTCAACATTTATTCCTTTATAAACATTTCCATCCGTATCAACTACAACTGCTCCAACATGAAATTTAGAATAAGGAACATACGCCCTATCTAAAATTTCATTAGCTTGCTTTATATACTCTTTAATTTGTGTATCAGTATATTTCATATCTACTCCTATAAAGATAGAGCTGTATCTAATGCAAGTTTTATCATATCATTAAATGTAGTTTGTCTTTCTTCTGCAGATGTAGCTTCTCCTGTAACTAATGAATCACTTATAGTTAAAAGAGTAAGAGCTCTTGCACCTAATTTTGCTGCTGTAGTATATAATTGTGCTGTTTCCATTTCTACACAAAGTATTCCAAATTTAGCCCATTTTTTCCATCCATCAGCTTCATCTCCATAGAAAGTATCACTAGTTAAAATGTTTCCTGCTTTTATACTTATATTTCTTTCTTTACCTAATTCATAAGCTTTAATAAATAATTCTGGATTTGCACAAGGTGCATAATCTGCTCCATTAAATCTTAATTTATTTATATTAGAGTCAGTTGAAGCCGCCATAGCTATTACTACATCTCTAATTTTAACATCTTCATGTGTAGAACCTGCTGTACCTATTCTTATTAAATTTTTACAACCATATTCAGCTATTAATTCGTGTGTATATATTCCTATTGAAGGTATACCCATTCCTGTTCCTTGAACAGACACTCTTTTTCCTTTATATGTACCAGTGAACCCTAACATTCCTCTAACATTATTGTAACATACTACATCTTCTAAAAATGTTTCTGCTATATATTTAGCTCTTAACGGATCTCCTGGTAATAATATTGTTTCTGCTATATCTCCTTTATTTGCCCCTATATGTGGTGTTGCCATTTTTTAATCATCTCCATTCCTATTTTATTTATTTTATATTTTTAGCACCTTTTATTATATCTATACCTGAACTAGTACCCAAACGAGTTGCTCCTAATTCAATATATTTTTCAGCAGTTTCGTAACTTTTAACTCCTCCACTTGCTTTTACCCCTGCATTATCTCCTACCATTTTTTTCATTAAAATTACATCTTCAAATGTAGCACCTGCAGTCCCAAAACCTGTTGAAGTTTTAACAAAATCAGCATTAGCATTTAAAGATAATTCACAAGCTAACATTTTTTGTTCTTCATTTAAATAACAAGTTTCAATTATTACTTTTAGAACATTTTCTCCTATTGCTTCTTTTATTTCTCTAATTTCATCTTCTACATATTTAGAATCACCTTCAATTAATTTCCCTATGTTTATAACCATATCTATTTCATTAGCACCATTAGCAATAGCTTCACGAGCTTCAAAAACTTTAGCAGTTTTAGTCATAGCACCTAAAGGAAATCCAACTACTGCAGCTATTTTAACATCTGAGTTCTT
>NZ_CDRRBS010000054.1:0-7874 GCF_977040545.1 Pseudostreptobacillus sp.
TTCAAAGTATATTTTGCAACATAATCTGAACTATTACTTTCAAAACTTTTATCTAATCCACTATTTTTGATATTAGCCATTTTCCTAAAACCAGTATTAGTTGGTCCTGGTGCAAGTATAGAAACTCTAATATTAGTTTTTTTCAATTCAAAATTAAGCGCTCTTGAAAATGAAGTTACAAAAGCTTTACTTGCATAATATACTGCCATCCAAGGACCTGGCATAAAACTCGCAATAGATGAAACATTTAATATATATCCTTCATTATATTTTTTCATATCTTCAAGATAATTTCTAGTCATAGTAATTAATCCTGAAATATTTAAATTTATCATATCTATATTTTTTTTATTATCACTATCAGCAAATAAACTATAATCACCAAATCCTGCATTATTAATTAATTTATAAACAAATATATTCATATCTTTAGTTTGCTTATAAACAGCATTAACTTGATTTATATCTGATAAATCAGCTTTAATAATTACTGTTTCAGGAAATTCTTTTTTAAATTCTTGAAGTATTTCTATTCTTCTTGCAACAAGTATTAACTTTTCACCTTTTTTTGCAAATTCATAAGCTAAACTTTTTCCTATACCCGAACTTGCACCAGTTATTAATATATATTTATTATTCATAGTGTATTTCACTCCTCCAACTACTTTTAGTTACTATTATATAGAAAATTATCGCAGTCATAAAATTAGAAAAAAGATTACCATAAAATACAGAATAATAACTAAATATACTATGCGTTAAAACTATAAAGAAATATCTAAATACCCAAATTCTTAAAAAAGTCATAATCAATGGATATACATTTCTCCCTAATGCGTTATATACAGATTGACACATCATAAATACAGTATATGGAAAAGCTGAATATGTATAATAATTTAGAGCATCCATTGCTATTTTTTCAACATTTAAGCTAGGTTTAAACATCATTACTATATATCTAGAATTAGGTATTATCAATAACATCAATATTAATGCAACTATATTTCCTATAAATAATCCTTTTTTAAAAATTTCTTTAGATTTTTTAACATTACCTACACCTATATTCATACTAACCATAGTTGTAACCGTAGTTGCAACACATGTAGGCATTGTAAAACATATACCATTGATTTGAGATGCTATAGCAAGACCAGCAAGTACATCTGCTCCATATATTACAACTTCTCTATTTATTAAAAAGAATCCAAGATTTATACCCATATACGACATCATAGATGGTATTGATAATCTTATAACTTCTTTTAAAAATTTAGGTTCAAATTTAACTTCTTTAATATTTAATTTAAACTTATATTCACGTATAAATAAATCATAATACATCCATATACCTGTTAATATATATGAACTAAGTGAAGCCATTATCGAACCATATATACCTAAATTAAATATAAGTAAATATATGGTATTAAATACTAACTTTAGTATCAATAATACTACCATTCTATAAAAAGAAGATTCTGGTTCGCCTATTGCACTTTTAATTGAATTAAAAATAGATGCCATAAATTGAAAAGGTATAATCATAGAACTTAAAGAAAAATATATTAATGCATACGTTTTAAGTCTATTATCATTTGGAACAAAAAATTGTGCTGCAAAAATAGCGATAGGTATTAAACATATACCTATAAATAACCCAAAAAATAATATCTCTAAAGAACGTTTTTTTACTCCTACCACATCGTCCTTACCATTTAGTTGACCAATTATAGACATAGCTACTACCCCTAATCCTTGGGATAAGGAAATTAAAATATTAATAGCCGGTTGTACATATGAAATTGCCGCTCCTACATCTGTTCCTAGTTTTATATTAAGAAATAAGGAATCTGAAAATGGAATTAAAGTTTGCACTATTGCCATCATAAATGTTGGTATTGTTAAAAAAAGTATAGATTTAACAATATCACCATTTAATATCATTTCTCTTCTTTCATCTAAATTTGTTTTAAATAAATTCATATCACATCTTTCTATTTAAGAAAAGCATATGCCTTAACATATGCTTTTAAACTTAATCTAATACTTTTATTATTTTTCTACAACTATTATTTCTGTACTTCCAGCAACACTCTTACCTGGAACTAAAGATTCAACATTTTTAAAATCGTCAGGTTCAAGTACAACTACTGGGGTAACAACAGAATCAGCATTAGCCTTTAAGAAGTCTAAATCATACTTAACTATTGGATCTCCAGCATTTACTTTGTCTCCTTCTTTAGCAACTGCTTCAAATCCTTCTCCATTTAATTTAACAGTATTTAATCCAAAATGTGTTAATACTTGTATTCCATCTTCAGTCTCAACAACAAAAGCATGTTTAGTTTCAAATAATTGTATTATTGTCCCACTTACAGGAGCACTAACAACTCCACTTTCTTCTGGAACTACTCCAACACCTTTACCTAACATTTCTTCTGCAAATGTTGGGTCAGGAACTTCACTTAAAGGTATAACAGTTCCATTTAAAGGTGAAACTATTTTAACCACTACTGGAGTTTGTTCTACTTCTTTTTTCTTACCTAATAAAAAATCAAAAAATCCCATATTTCTAAACAGTATGATTGAAATCATACTCTCCTTTCTAAAATTTATTTTTATATATTAAGTATATCATAGAAATATACAAAATTCAAAAAATATTTTGTGTTTATTTACAGTATAAAACTAATATATATCTTGAAAAAAAATTTTATATAAGCTATACTTTAGATATATCACTTATAATTAGTAAATCAATTTACTAATTGGAAGGAGTAAAAATGATAAAAATAGAAAAAATAAATAGTATAATCGGGTTATGTGGTAGATATATTAGGAATGAAAAAACAAATAGAGTTATTAAAATTGAATCTATAAATATAACATCATATACTCATAATACTGAAAATAAATATTTTTTATCAGATAAAGACTCTGTAGTTATTAGTGGAACAGAACACGAAATAATCATTGCTTTATTAGGATGGACTTTAGTATAAATTTAATTAAAAAAAATTAAAAAAAACATCAATAAATATGTTGATTTTTGTTTGAAATAATGATAAAATAAATTAGATTTAAATATTAACAAATATAAATAAACTCTATAAGAGAAAGAGTGTTTAGGGTTCCGAAGATATTATCTTGCTGGTCCAAGCAACACTGGTACTTGTAAAAGTATTACACCATAGGGACAAAAGCCCAGGAGGTAGGTTTCACTTAAAAGCCTACTTTTCTGGGCTTTGTTTATTTTGAAATTCAATCTTAGGAGGTACTTTAGTTATGTTAAGTTATTTTAAACTTAAAGAACACGGAACAGATTTAAAATCTGAATTTTTAGGAGGATTAACTACATTCCTAACAATGGCATATATTTTAGGAGTTAATGCAAGTATTTTAGGTAGTGCAGGGCTAACACCTGGATCTGTATTTTTTGCAACAGCTATATCATCAGCTGTAGCTACTATTTTCATGGGAATTTATGCAAATGCACCTATAGCACTTGCACCCGGTATGGGACTTAACGCATTCTTTACATATACGGTTGTACTAGGTTCTGGATATACACCTGCTGAAGCACTTGCTATGGTATTTGTATCAGGTTTAATATTCCTTACCATTTCTGTTTTAGGACTTAGAAAACTAATTATTGATTCTATTCCTACAAGTTTAAAAAAATCAATTGGAGCTGCTATAGGATTCTTTATAGCATTTATAGGTCTTAATAAGTTAGGTATAATTATTGCAAACCCAGCTACTTATGTAACACTTGGATCTTTCAAAAATCCCACTGTATTATTAGGAGTATTCGGATTAATCTTAACATTAATATTAATGACTTTAGAAATTAGATCTGCAGCATTTCTTGGATTACTAGCAACAGCTATTTTAGGTATAGTATTAGGATTATCAGGTGTTTCTGGTATGCCTACTTTACCTAATGGAATAATTAGTTTATCATTTGACACTTCTAGTGTAGGGCTATTTTTAAGTGGATTAGGAAGTATATTAACTAAACCAGAAAGTATAGTTATAATATTTACTATGTTATTTGTTGATTTTTTTGATACAGCTGGAACTCTTATAGCCGTTATAGATAAAATTAAAGGTTTAGTAAAAAATGAACATCCTGAATTAGAAGTTGATTATAACATGGATAAAATGTTCTATTCTGACGCATTAGGTACTGTAGTCGGAGCTACTTTAGGAACTTCAAATGTAACTAGTTTTGTTGAATCTTCAAGTGGGGTTGCTGCTGGAGGAAGAACTGGATTATCTTCAGTAATTGTTGGAATATTATTTTTACTTTCAACATTATTCTCTCCATTATTATCTGTTGTAGATTCTATTGCTGTAAATGATACACTATTTTTATCTCCAGTTGTTGCACCAACTTTAGTAATAGTTGGAGTTCTAATGGCTACTCAATTATCTAATGTTGATTGGCATGATTTTAGAGCTGCTGCTTCAGGATTTGCAACAATAATAATAATGGTTTTATCTTATTCTATAGCTAATGGTATAGCTGCAGGATTTATAGTTTATGTAATAACAAATATATTTAGCAAAGAAAAGAAAAAATTACCTGCTATTATATGGGTTTTATTTGTGATTTTCTTATTACACTTTGCTTTAGTTTAATAATAAATAACCTATTATAGAGGAGTTTAATTACTCCTCTATTTTTAATTATTCTAAACTAATTTTTTTTATTTGATTATAACTATTTAAAAAAAACATTTTATATGGTATTATTAGTTATATAAAATAGAAAGAGGTCAAATTATGATAAACAAAGATTTATTAAAAGATGATTTGTATTTAGCTGTTAATGGAGAGTGGTTAAAAACAGCCATTATTCCAGAAGATAGAGCACAAGTAGGAGGTTTTCAAAACTTAGTTATTGATATTGAAAAACTTTTACTAGAAGATTTTAAAAATTTAAAAAATGTAGAAAATCCTGAAATGAAAGAATTTTTAAAATTCTTTAATGAAGCAAGAAATTTTGAAAAAAGAAATAAGGAAGGATATACAGAATTAAAAAAATATATTACTAAAATATCTGAAATTAAAGATTATAATGATTTTTCTAAAATTCTTAAAGAATGGACTTTAAAAGGATTCCCATTACCATTTAGTATGTTTATTGGCCCTGATATGATGAATGCTAAAATTAATGTATTACATTTAAATAGAGCTTCTATTATACTTCCAGATAAAACTTACTATGAAAAAGAAAATGGAAAAATTTTAATTAAGTCTTACACTAAGATGTTAGAAAAAATTTTTGAAGAATTAGATTATAGTACAAATGAAGTAAAAGAACTTATTGATAAAACTATAGAATTTGATAAAATTATATATCCATATACTAAAACTTCTGTTGAATTGGCTGATTATACTAAATCATATAACCCTAGAAGTATGGAAAATGTAAAAAAATATTCAAATAAAATCAATTTCGAAATATTTATAAATGATATTTTAGAACAAATTCCAGAAAAAATAATCGTAGATGAACCTAACTTCTTTGAAAATTTAGAAAATATTTTAACAGATAATAATTTAGAATTGTTAAAAGCATGGTTAATATCTAACTTAGTAATTTATCTTAGTAGTTTATTCACAGATAATTTAAGAATTATTGGTGGTCTATATCAAAGAGAAAAATCAGGTATTAAAGTAGCTGATAGTATAGACAAATACTCATATTATACTTCAACAGCTATGTTTGCTGGTGTTATAAGTGTATATTACGGTAAAAAGTATTTTGGTGAGAAAGCTAAAAATGATGTAGAATATATGGTAAAAAATATTATTAATATTTATAAAAAAAGATTAGAAACAAACACTTGGCTTAAAGAAAATACTAAAAAAATGGCTATTAAAAAATTAAACACTCTTGGTATTCTTATAGCTTACCCTGAAAAATATAAAGATGTATATAAAGAATTAAAATATAATGACAATGAAACATTTTTTGAAAATTTCATAAAATTTAAACAAATAAAAATTATAGATCACTTTAAAAAATGGAATACAAATGTTGATAAAATGGAATGGGGTATGAGTTCAAATACAGTTAATGCTTATTATCATCCATTACATAATCACATTTGCTTCCCAGCTGCTATATTACAAGAACCTTTTTATAGTATTACTCAATCTAAAAGTAAAAATTATGGAGGTATTGGTGCTGTAATTGGTCATGAAATTTCCCACGCTTTTGATAATAATGGAAGTAATTATGATGAAAATGGAAACTTATTAAACTGGTGGGATGAAGAAGATTATATAAAATTTGAAGAAAAAACAAATGAAATGATAGAACAATTTGATGGTATACCATTTGGAAATGGAAAAGTAAATGGTAAACTTACAGTTTCTGAAAATATTGCTGATTTAGGAGGAATAACTTCAGCATTAGAAGCATTAAAATTAGAAGAAGAATATTCATTAGATGAATATTTTATAAACTGGGCTAGAATATGGAGAAGAAAAGCTAAACCAGAACACATTGATCTTCTTTTAAATGTAGATGTTCATTCTCCTGGAGAATTAAGAGCAAATATAACTCCACAAAATTTAGATGATTTTTATAAAACATTTAATATTAAAGAATCAGATAAAATGTATAGAGAAAAAGAAAAAAGAATTATAATTTGGTAAAATCACTCTTGACAAAGATAGTTAAATTATGTAGAATATAGTGTATTAATACAAAAATTACATGTAATAACATGATGTGAATCATGTAGAAAGGAGCTCAAAATGGCAGTACCTAAGAAAAGAACTTCTAAAGCTAAAAGAAATATGAGAAGAACACATGATGCTATCAGTGCGCCAAGTATAGTAGTTGAAAATGGTAATGTAAGAAGACCTCACAGATTAAATCTTGTAACAGGTGAATATAGAGGAAGAAAAATTCTAAAATCTTCAGTTGAAGAAATAGTTGAATAATTAAATCAAACGGCAATCTTGAATTGCCGTTTTTATATTATTCCAAATATATTTAGAATATATAATAATCTAAATTATATATAAATAATTATTTCAATTTAAATTTTTGAATTTTTTTTCATAAAATATTATTTTTAGGAAGTTTTTTGTCATTTTTTTAAATTTAATATATATATATTTTTTACAATAATAAATATATATTCATATACATATTCATTGACTTTAAAATTTGTGTATGTTAATATCTTTGTATAGATTTAAACGAGGTGACTTATGATTTGTATTGTAGGTGGTTCTAATATCGACATACAAGGTTTTTCTCAAACTAAACTTAATCTATACGACTCAAATCCTGGTACTATACAAAAAGGATTTGGTGGAGTTGGAAGAAATATTGCAGAAAATCTTGCTTTGTTAGATACAAAACCAAAATTAATATCACCTATTGGTGATGATAATTTTTCTAATGAATTAGTTCAATACATGAAAAATGTTGGTTGTGATATGAGTGATTCAATGAAAATTGAAAATAGTCAACTTTCAACATACTTATCTGTATTGAATGAAGAAAATGAAATGGTTGTTGCAATCGCAGCTATGGATATATTAGAAAAATTTGATAAAGATTTCATTTCTACTAAAAAAGATTTGATTTCAAAATCTGATATTCTTGTTTTAGATACCAATCTAAAAAAAGATGTTCTTGAGTATCTTTCTGGTACACATAAAAAAACAGTTATTGATTTAGTTTCTACTAAAAAATCTGTAAAAATAAAAGATTTTTTAGGAAACTTTCATACAATTAAAGCTAACAAATTAGAAATTGAAGTAATAACTGATATAACAATTAAAAGTCAGGAAGATTTAATAAAAGCAGCTAAAGTATTATTAGAAAAAGGTGTTAC
>NZ_CDRRBS010000055.1:0-7860 GCF_977040545.1 Pseudostreptobacillus sp.
TCATAAATAAATTAAAGTATCCATGAATATCTGTAGTTACATATATTTTTTCATACCTACTTTCATCAATTTCTATAAATTTAACCCTAGATATATCAAAAATAAAATTATCTATCCACAAATTCCTATCTTCAAAATATTTTTCTATATATATTTTTTTTACAAATTCTTTAACATTTTCTTTCTTATTATTTTCTTTCAAAAATTTATAAACTTCTTCTTTCTCAAAATCATTAAGTGAAATAAATTCAGATTTAACTGTTCTTGTAAACTTAAAATTTGATTTAACAAGTGTTCTAAAAAATTTATCTAACCTATACCTATCTACCATAATTCCCCTTTCCAAATAATTAATATTATATCATTTTTTAAAATAAATTACTAACTAAAACAAATATATATTTAATAAAAAATGTGCCATATAGACACATTTAATTTCAGTTTAAATATACATTATTCTTAGAATACTGGGTATCCTTCTTGTGAATAATTATCTTTTAAGAATTTTTTTACACTAGCAGAACGCATAGCTTTTGCTAAATCTTTAATTTTTTGTGAATTAGCATTATCTTTTCTTGAAGCAAGTATAATTGAATATCTTCCTTTAGAACCAGTTTCTGTAAATAAAGCATCTTTAACATGAACTCCAATTTTTAACATATGTGATGGCCAGTTAAATGCTAAATCTGCTTCCTTATATGCTTGTACAAGTGATGGTATAGGTATAGCTAAGAATTGTAAATTTTTCTTAGTGTTTATAACATCTGATAAATTATATAATCCATTTTTATTCTTTAAAGAAATTAAACCTTCTTTAGCTAATATTCTTAAAGCTCTATCTTGGTTAGTTGGATCATTAGGTATAGCTACTTTAGCACCATTAGGTATTTGTGATTTTTTTGTATATTTTGTTGAATAAAATCCTACATAAACATCATAAACTGATTCAACTTTAACAAGATTTGCATTATTTTTTTCATTAAAAACTTGCATAAATGGTTGATGTTGATGGAAATTTGCATCAAAATCTCCAGCAGCTAATCCCTTATTCGCTGTTACATAATCTGTAAGAAGTGTTATTTTTACATCATAACCTTTCTTTTCTAAATCTTTAGCTGCTATTTTAACTATTTCATTCATAGGATATCCTGCAGCTGCAATTCTAATTTCTTTGTCATTAGCTAAAAGTATTGTTGAAAATACCATAGCTATTGTTAAAATTAATTTTTTAAACATCAAAAATCTCTCCTTCTTTTATCTATTTTTTTTGATATATAATTACCTAAAAATTGGATAGTAAATACTATAAATATCATTATAAGTACAACCTCATATACTAGTTTATAATTATACTCATAATAACCATAACGCATAGCATAATCACCTATACCACCTCCACCAACTATTCCCATAACGGTAGAATAAGATATGAAACTAATAATAGATGATGTTAGTCCTAATACTAAAGAACTTCTTGCCTCAACTAAAAGAAAATGCCATATAATTTGAAATACACTTGCTCTCATAGATAGAGCAGCTTCTATTATTCCATAATTTACATCATGAAAAGATTGTTCAACAAATCTTGAGTAAAGTGCTACCGCTATAAAACATATAGGAAAGGCTGCTGGCATTAAACCAAAAGCTGTTCCAAAAACAAATCTTGTTAAAGGTATTAAAACCACTACAAATATTAAAAACGGAAAACTTCTAACAACATTTACATATATATTAAGTGGTGCATATATAAATATATTTTCTTTAATAGAGCCTCGACGAGTTAAATAAAGTAAAGAACCTATAGGTATTCCTATTAATACTGCACAAAGTGTAGGAATTGATACCATAATTATTGTATCCTTTATCGATAATATTAATTCAGAAGTCATTTCCATAATAGTACCTCTTTTACATAATCTAAATAATTTTTTTCTATATTTTCTATATCAATCTTATCAACATCAAAAGTTTCAAGTATCGTTCCTTTTTCTATAACTGAAACTCTATCACATAAAACTTTAGCAACATCTAATTCATGAGTTACAAGTAATATACTTGTACCATATTTTTCATTTATTTTTTTGAATAAAAATAAAATTTCATTTTTTACTATCTTATCAAGAGAGGCTGTAACTTCATCACATAAAATCAAATCAGGATTTGATACGATAGCACGAGCAATACCTACTCTTTGTTTTTCTCCTCCACTTAAACTTGATATATACATTTCTTTTCTATTTTCAAGTCCAACAAATTTTATAGCTTCGTTTACCTTATTTTTTTCAAATTTACCTCTTAATCTCAATGGTAAAGCAACATTTTCAAATACAGTTTTATTATTCAATAAATTAAATTCTTGAAATACATAACTTATTTCTAAATTATCATTTTTATATATTTTACCTTCATCATATTTTAATAAACCTTGTATTATTTTTAATATGCTAGATTTACCACTACCAGATTTTCCAATAAGACCATAAATTTCTCCTTTAAACATTTCAAAATCAATATTAATCTCAAAATCTTTAAACTTTTTATTTACTTTTTCTAATTTAATTAATCTAACTTTTTCTTTCATATTCTCATCTCCAAATATATTTTAACACAATATTTTTTTCTTACAAGTTTTTTAATTAATTTCAATATTTTAAAGTTAATTTTAATTAAAATATAGATTATTTTTGAATTATAATTTCAAAATATGAAATTAGTTTGAACAAAAAATATTTTGATAAACAAATAAAAAAGAAGTTATTAAACTTCTTTTATTTTATTATTATATACATATATTCCTATACCAGCTAATACTATCAATATATAACCAATAACACTATATATATCAGGTATTTCATTTAAAAACACTATACCTAATAAAGATGAAAATATTACTTGAGAATACTCAAATACTCCAACTTCTTTAGAACTTGCAAACTTATATGCAAATGTTATTCCATATTGACCAATAGAGCCAAATAAACCTATAGCTAGTAAGGTATATAAATGTCTTGGTGTAATACTTGGTATACTCACTAACATAAAAGGAAAAAACATCATACAGCTTAATAAAGAAAAATAAAAAACTATAAGCATAGGATCTAAATTACCACGTCTTCCTATTGCTCTTATTGAGCTATAAGAAATTGCTGTTAAAATGGCACTAAATATCGCTAATATATATCCTATATTCATACTTGAACTAACAGGCTTTATTATAAATACAACACCTAAAAAAGCAGTTACTAATCCTACTAAATGATATTTTGTAAACTTTTCATTAAAAAAATAATGAGAAATTATAAGCATAATAACTGATGATAACTTTTGAAGTATAGTTGAATCTGCTAGAGTTATAAACTTTAATGTATAAAAACTAAGTGCAAGACTTATAGTCCCTGTCATTATTCTAAGAAATAATAATTTTCTATCTTCTTTATTAACATTAAATTTTAATCCTCTAAATTTAATAACAATACCTGTTATTATAGTTATTATTATATTTCTAAAAAATAATTTACTTGCCAGAGAAACATCCGGAAGCAATTTCACTAACATCTGCAAGGTAGAAAAACCTATTGCAGATAATATTATAAAAAAAACACCCAAAAGATACCTATTTTTAATCATATCCTCTCCTTTTACACAAATTCTACAAATACCTCATTTGACAAAAGCATTCCTTTTTCTGTCAATCTTATTCTATCACCAAATTTTTCTATAAGACCATTTAATATAAACTTATCTATTCTTTCATCTTTTTCATAAGGAATACCATCTTCTAGCATTCTTAAGCCTAATATATATTTTAAATTTTTATTTTCAACTTCATCTACTAATTCTAGACTCGCATCATTAATAGGTATCATGCCTTCATCAATTAATCTATAATATTTAATCAAACTTTTAACTTTTGAAAATCTTTTTTGGTTATAAAAACTCGTAGCATTAACTCCTACACCTATATATTCTGTATTATTCCAATATTTAATATTATGTTTACTTCTATACCCTTTCTTACAAAAAGATGAAATTTCATAATGACTATAACCTGCATTTTTTAATTCTCTATTTATTTTAATAAACATATCTGCTTCTAAATCTTCATCCATTTCTTTTAATTCGCCTTTTTTAAGTCTTCTTGTAAAATTAGTTCCTTCCTCCCAAATAAGAGAATATATCGATAAATGTTCCGGACTAAGATCTATAAATTTTTTTAAATCATTTTCAAGTATTTCCATACTTTGTCCTGGAATACCAAATATTAAATCTAAAGATATATTATCAAAACCTACTTTTCTAGCATTTAAAAATGTTTCTATTGCCTTATCAGAACTATGATCTCTATTCATAAATTTCAAAAGTTCATCATTAAAACTTTGAAAACCTATACTTAATCTATTTATCCCTGATTTTCTAAGATTTGATAATCTTTCTATATCCATATCACTAGGGTTTAACTCTAAAGTTATCTCTGCATCTTCAGTAAACTCTAATTCATTCAATATCATTTCTATGTGTTTTTGAGAAAGTAGCGATGGTGTACCTCCACCAAAATATATGGTATTATACTTATATTTAGGATACAACTTTATTTCTTTTATCAAATATTCAACATATTTATCAATTTTATCATTCATATTTATAAATACATGAAAATCACAATAATGACATCTTTTATTACAAAAAGGTATGTGTATATATATACCATCTATATTTTTCATAAAAACCTCTATATTAAAAATTGTTGGCACCCCTATAAGCCAAATTCTGTATTAACTAATCATTTTTCTAGGAGTATAATTACTTATACCCTCAAGCGAATAACCAAAAGAAGGACGAGCAGCCCCATATTCTTTTATCTCATTCTTGCTTCTGGAGGGGTTTACAAGTGATATAGTTGCCTATACCAATTGTGAGCTCTTACCTCACACTTTCACCCTTACCTTTATAGGCGGTTTACTTTCTGTTGCACTTTCCTTAAGATTACTCTTAGCAGCCGTTAACTGCCTCCATGCTCTATGAAGTTTGGACTTTCCTCAAGTTTCCTTGCGATTAGCTGGGATACCAACATTAAATATTTTACACTAAATTGATATTTTTAGCAAGTTAGAAAAATAAAATATAAAAATAAGGAACTACACTTAAAAATGTAATTCCTTGATTAAATAATTTAACAATATTTTCATACAAATTATTTATAAAATTAAAAATACTCAAATATTTCTTTATCATTAAAATTAATTACTTCTATGTTAGAATCTATTTCTTTTATAACTTTTTCAAATAAATCAGAAACTAATTTTTCACTTCCATAATGATCTATATCTAATAAATGTATACCACTTTCTATACTATCAAGTGAAATATGATGTTTTAAATCAGCTGTTATAAATAAATCAACTTCATTAGAAATTACCTCAGGTATAAAACTATCACCTGCTCCTGTTGTTATTGCAATTTTTTTTATTTTATTTTTTCTATACGATCTTGCTAATCTAACATTATCTATTTTTAAATTTTCTTTTATTCTATATATAATATCTTCAATATCTATATATTCATCTAATTCAAAATATCTCAAAGGTTTTAATTCAAAATCTAATTTTTTACCATTAAAAGCCATTTTTTCTAAAACATAATCATTTAGACCGCCATCAGCAGAATCTACATTAGTATGTGCACCGTATACTGATATATTATTTTCTATCAATTTTAATATTTTTCTTCCTAAAAAATTATCTTCAAGTATTGTTTTTTGACCTGAAAATATTAAAGGATGATGAGCTATTATTAAATCTACATTTTCCAAAACAGCTTTATCTACAACATTTTCAGTAACATCTAAACAAACTAATATTTTTTTTAAATTTATATTCTTACGTCCTACAATCAATCCTACATTATCCCAACTCTCTGCAAGAGTTTTAGGAAATTTTTTTTCAAACTTTTGAATAAAATTAGTTAAGTTTAGCATCTATTGCCTCCATCTCATAATTTATTCTTTCTAAATCATTTAATATTGTTATATCAAATATTAAAGACATTTTAAAAATTGCTTTTTTTATTAAATTATTTAAATTTTCTTTACTAACTTTTTCTTCTTCTAAATCAGATTTTTCTAAACCTAAATATTTAATCAAAGCATTTTCTTCTAAATAATTTATTTTTGAAGTAGTTAATGCTATATTATATTTTCTTTTAACCTTTTCCATTTCTTCTACAACTTCATCATAAGTTAAAGTAAAGTTTTTCATTCCAAACATATTTTGTAATTCTATATAATATTCATTAGTAATTCCAACTCTATTTAATATTTCTTCTAATTTTTCTCCATCATTTAATTCACTTTGGATTTTAATATATAAAAGATAAATATATTCTTTTTCTTCACTAGATTCTAATTCTTTTTTTTGATATTTTAATATATCTCTTTTAACAAAATATGAAAATATATATTCTATATTTTCTAAAGTATAGCTTTGTGAAAGTTTTTCATAAAAATTATTTTTAAATCTTATTAAACTTAACATAGCTTCTTGTTTAATATCCAAAAAGGAAAAATTTATACGAGTATTCTTAATACTCTCTATTAATGCTATTTTTGATAAAGAATTAAGAACATCATCACCATAGTCTTCATTTTCTATATCAAAATTTTCTAAATAATCCATCACTTCTGAATCACTGAAAAATTCTGTTGGCAATTCCTCATAATTAATATCATAACTTTCATCTATTATATTAATATTATTTTTATAGCAATATACTATAATACTTAATATATCTATATCTGTTAAAATTTTATTTATAGCAATTTCTGCAAAGTTTAATTTTTTTATTTTTTCTACTTCTTCTATTATTTTTATAACATTATTATTCATCTTTCCTCCTAATAACTCATCTTTAAGCCTAAATTAAACAAAAAAGAAGATTTATTATTTTTATAATTTTTACCAAATTCTGTTTTTATATGCATATCATCAAAAAAATCAGTTTCAAATCCAAGACCTATATTTGATACATATTTATTATCATTTATCCCATATTTTTTAGAGATATAGAAATCATTAAATACATACATATTACTAAAATAAATCTTAGGTAATTCTATCTTAGCATCCAAACCTGTAATAATATCCCCTTTAATTATATTATCTATATCATCTTCTAAAATAAATAAATTTTTATTATCAGCTTTCATTAAATTAAAGTTTAGTAATCCTTTTAAATATATTTTAGTTATACCACCATAATATTCAAATAAAACTGAGGATTTAACATAAGGTTCTAATGAAAATGCAGAAAGTTTTGTTTTAACCCCTAATCCACCTTTAAAATCTAATTTAACATACGAATTATTTTTATATTTATAATTCAAATCAAACTCTGAATATACATAACTATTATCTAAATAATTAAAACCTATTTTTGAATTTAATATTAAAAATTCTAATTTACCTTTATTTTCAGAGCTATATATATATCTTTTAAAATCTGCATTTAAATACATTTTTTCATTATATCCCATTTTCAAAGAATATACATTTTTAAATTTTGAATCATTTAATATATATTCAGCTGCAACTTTAGGTTTAAATTCTGTAGTTGAAACTCCAGCTTCAAAATTAAATATATCCCCTTTATTAAAATTAGTTTTTTGAAGTTTTAAATCAAATTTAGAATTTACATTACTTAAATTTAAATCTAAATCTATATTCAAATCTTTTTCTACATATTCATCTATTATAGCACTATATTTACCTTCTTCATCTATGCTCATTCTAGTATATAGATACATATTTTTATTAGAAGAAGCTATATCACTATCTATATTATCTATTAGATTTGTTTCATCTTTAA
>NZ_CDRRBS010000056.1:0-7717 GCF_977040545.1 Pseudostreptobacillus sp.
CTCCAATATATTGATCAACTGGAGTATTTTTATTTGCATCATTTTTATCAAAAGGATTATCTTTATCACTAGGATTTAAATATCTTAAATAGTACCAAGATGAATCAACAAATGTATCCATAGTATCTGTTTCACGAATTCCTTTAACACCATTAGGAAGTATTACTTCTTTAAATGTTTGTGATGTTTCTAAAGGATTACCTCCTGTATCAAAATTTATATCTGTTGGAAGCTCTACAGGTAAATTTTCATCTAAATACATATTACCATCTTCTCCGTAAATAACAGGTATTGGAGTTCCCCAATATCTTTGTCTACTTATTAACCAATCATGTAATCTATAATTTACAGTAGCTTTTCCTTTACCCATATTTTCTAATTTTTTTATTATTTCAGATTTTGAATCCACATTGAATAAACCATCAAATTCTCCAGAATTAATCAGCGTTCCTTTACCTAAATATGCTTGACTTCCATCAAATTCAAATTCTGGATTTTTAGCCTTAATTACAGCTTTGGCGCTCAAATTATATTTTTTAGCAAATTTAAAATCTCTATCATCATGAGCAGGAACTGCCATTACAGCACCTGTACCATAATCCATTAAAACATAATTAGCTATATATAGAGGTATCATTTCAGAATTTATTGGATTTTTAACATAAAATCCTGTAAATATTCCATTTTTTTCTTTATCTTGTGCTTCTCTTGAAATTTTATCTTCATTTATCATTGCATCAACTTCATTTTTTAATTCAGGTTTTTCTTTTAATATAACACTTGAAACTAAATCATGTTCTGGTGCAAGACATATATATGTAACTCCATATATAGTATCTATTCTAGTAGTAAATACTGGTATTTCAATTTCTTTACCATCATATGTTAATGTAAAGTTTACTTGACTACCTTCAGATTTACCTATCCAGTTTTTTTGCATAGCTAAAACTTGTTCTGGCCAATGACCTTTTAATTCTTCATGACCTTTCAACAACTCTTCTGCATAATCTGTTATTTTAAAATACCATTGAGATAATTCTTTTTGTATAACATCAGTTTTACCATGACGCCAACATTTACCATCTTCAACTTGTTCATTTGCAAGTACAGTATGACAATCAGGGCACCAATTTACATAAGATTTTTTCTTGTAAACTAAACCTTTTTTATACATATCTATAAAGAATTTTTGATTAAATTTATAGTATTCTTTCTTATAAGTTGCTATTTCTCTATCCCAATCATAAGAAAGTCCCATTAATTTTAACTGTCTTTTCATATTTTCTATATTTTGTGCTGTCCATAAAGCAGGACTAGCGCCATTATCAATAGCAGCATTTTCAGCAGGAAGACCAAATGAATCCCATCCAAAAGGATGTATTACATTAAATCCTTTCATTTTTTTATATCTTGCAATAGCATCCCCTATAGTATAATTTCTCAAATGTCCTGCATGTAATTTCCCAGATGGATATGCAAACATTTCTAAAACATAGTATGTGTCTTTTCCTTCAACATTATTTAGACTTTTAAAAACTTTATTATCATTCCAAAGTTTTTGCCATTTTTCTTCTATATCTTTAAAAATATATTCTTTTTTCAAATTTAACACCTCTCTTATTTACTCATTTCAGATAATAAAATACCACCTGCGACAGATACATTTAATGAATTTATTTCTCCTTTTAAATGTATTTTTAATATTGAATCGCAACTTTCTCTCACTCTTTTTCTTAATCCTTTACCTTCACTACCTAATACTAGAACAACCTTATCTGGGTATTTTTCCTCATAGTAGTATTTATCACCATTAGCTTCTGCACCATACACAAAATATCCATATTTTTTCAATTTATCTATAGTATCAGCTATATTTACAACTTGTGAAATAGCCACATGTTCTATTGCACCAGTAGATGCTTTTACAACTGTTTCTGTAACTTTAACATTATTTCTATCTTGCATAATTATACTTTCTATTCCAAAACACTCGCATGAACGTATAATTGCTCCAAAATTCCTTGGATCTTGTATTTGATCTAAAACTACAATTATAGATTTATCTTTTGTAAGTTCTTTTGATAATAATTCTGCAAAATCAACATAATAATCATATTCTGAAATATATGCTACTACTCCTTGAGAATTATCATCTCTTTTATCTGTATAAAATATTTTTAAATTCCTTTTACTAGCTAAATCTAATATATTTTTAATATGTGATTTATTAATTCCTTTATATACTTCTAATTTTTCTATATTTGTGTCACTTTTCAAAATTTCAATAACAGGATTTATTCCTTTAATCTTTTCCATTATTCTCCATTCCATTGCTTACTTTAATATTTTTATTATACATCTTTTTTTCATTTTTTTCTAGTAATAAAAACAAAAAACAGAAGTTAAAAGAAACTTCTTTTAGATAACTTCTGTTTATAGTTAAATTTTTAAAATATATTTATATCTCCAACTAAATCCCTAATACTAATTTTTTGACTAGAATTATAGTCTTTTATAACATTTTTCAAACTTACTTTACCTAACACATCTTCACTATCAATAATATCAATTACACCATTAGTTTTAATATTAATATCACCAACTACATCTATAATATTTAAAAGTGAAACTTGTGGCATTTCTATTGATATATCTCCAACTAAATCAACAACATCCATATCTAACATATCTCTACTATATTCAATCACTACTTTTGAACTAGTTTTTCCAAAATTAAACCATTTTCTCCTTTTATTTGATATTTTTAAAGTTCCGTCAATATTTCTAATTTCTACATTATCACTTTTTATTATATTATCTCTACTTGATTTTTTTATTTCAATACTTCCAAAAAAATCTTCTACCACTATATTTTGTATAGGTAATACATCTTCACTTTTAACAACCTCATCCATTATTTTAAATCCATCATTAAAATATATTATTATACATCCTAAAAATAACATACATATTCCAATTAATATTTTACGCATCTTTACCATCTCCTATAACAACTTTTCCAACAACATTAAAAATAGACATATTCAAGTTTGATTCAGGAGAAATAGAAATATTCTTTTTAATTTTAACATTACCTCATATATTACTTTTATCCAAATTCACATCATCAGATAATATAAAATAAAATTTACCGACTATATTTTTTATTTCTATATTCCCAATTTCTGGTGTTTCCATCTTAAATCTAGCAACTATATTTTTTATATTAACATCTAAACTTTCTTCTGAATATTCAAGTTCCAATATAGATTTATACTTTTCACTAAAGAAAACTTTACCAATCTGAGAGACAATTAAATCTCCCTTTTCTTCATCATATTCAACTATACTTTCAATATTAGAATTTAATATTTTTAATCTATTTTCATTACCTTTAATTATTTTAATTTTACCAACAAAATTATTCAAATCAATTTTATCAAGTTTTTTTAGTTCCATATTAATATCTTCATATTTCATTTCATTTTTGTTATAAATCCAACTATAAATAGTAGATGTCATCATCAATAATATTTTAAAGAATATTTTTACAATTCCTTTAATTATAGAATAAAGAATTAATATTACCCCTGATATTATCAATACTGATGCCAAAATATCTATAATACTTAAATTATTACCAATATTTGATAAAATAGTTCCAATTAAAGAAAATCCTAGATAAAAAGGAACAGTTAAAATTGAAAATATTAGAGCAAATAACGAAATTAATAAAGCCCCTGCTACTACTATTCCTGTAAACACAAGTATAAGCATCGGTATAGTAATTGGTAAGCTAAATATTCCACCTATAGTTATTAAAAATAATTTAAACGAAGAAAATCCATTACCTTTTTTAATAACTCCATATTCAAGTAATATATCACTTGCAATTTTTTTAGGATTTATATCATCTGGTATTTCATCATCATCTCCAAGTCCTAAATCTTTAAAATATTCTTCATAAAACATAAATACAGAAGCTTTCTCATCATAAGGTAAATCCTTTATATATTTATCTAATTTTTGCATAAATTTTTTCTTAGTCATTATCATTCAACTCCTTTATAAAACTATCGATTTCTTCTTTTAAAACTATCCATTCTTCAATAAATTTATTAAGTTCTTTAATACCTTTATCAGTTATTTTATAATATTTCCTATTTCTACTTTGGAAATTTACATCATAAGTTTCTAAAAAATCTTTTTTCTGTAACCGTCTTAATACGGGATAAAGTGTTGATTCACTAATATTAACTCTCGATTGTATTTTTTGAGTTAATATATATCCGTACAAATCTTCTTTTTTCAAACTAGAAAGTACACAAAATTCTAAAATTTCACTTGTTATCTGCATATTATCACCTCACCAATATTATATATAATATAGTATTGTTTGTCAAGTAATATTGTAATAAAAAATACCTCTAGAGTTTTACACCCTAGAGGCACTATAAAATATATTTTTAGTTAGAAAATTAAACTTCTAACTTAATTCTTTCTATTTTAGCTCCAACCTTATTTAACTTATCTTCTAACTTATCATATCCTCTATCTATATGATAGATTCTACTTAATATAGTTTCTCCATCAGCTATAAGTCCTGCAACTACTAAAGCTGCACCTGCTCTTAAATCTGATGCCATTACATTAGTTCCATATAATTTATCTACACCCTCAACATTAGCTATACCATGTCTAATAGATATATTAGTTCCCATTCTATTAAATTCAGGAACATGCATAAATCTATTTTCAAACACAGTTTCTTCTACTTCACTATGACCTTTTATCATAGATAAAAGCAACATTGTTTGTGCTTGCATATCAGTTGGAAATCCAGGATGTGGCATAGTTACTATTCTTGTAGGTTTTAAATCTTCTACCTTACCTTTAACAGTTAATATATCACCATCTTTAATAAATTCAACTCCCATTGATTCAAGATTTTGTTTAAATACACCCAACTCTTCTATATTAGCATTTTTAATTTTTAACTCACCTTTCGTTAAAATTGAAGCTATAACATAAGTTCCAGCTTCTATTCTATCTGGCATTATACTATATTCTGTTGAATGTAATTTTTCTACTCCTTCTATTGTTATAGTATTAGTTCCAAGACCTTCTATTTTAGCTCCCATTTTAATTAAAAATTTACCTAAATCTACTACTTCTGGCTCTCTTGCAGCATTAATTATTCTTGTAGTTCCTGGTATTTTAACAGCTGCCATTAATATATTTTGTGTTGCTCCTACAGATGGAAAATTAAAGGCAATATCAGCACCTTTTAAATTTTCAGCAGATACATGAACATATCCTCTAATTTGAGTAATTTCAGCCCCTAATGCTTCAAAGCCTTTTAAATGTATATCTACTGGTCTTGAACCAATAGCACATCCTCCCGGTAGAGAAACTACAGATTCCTTTAAATTAGCTATCATAGGTCCCATAACTAAGAAAGAGGCCCTCATTTGTTTAACTATTTCATAACTTGCTTCATTTCTTTTAAACCCATTATTAATTATTTTATAGCTATTATCGCCTATTTTTGCTACTATTAATCCAAAATCTTCAAGCAACTGAAACAACACTCTTATATCTCTTAAATTTGGTACATTATTTAATATATACTCTCCTTTTTCAACAAGTGTTGCTATTACTATAGGAAGAGCTGCATTTTTAGCACCACTTACTTCTATTATTCCATTAAGTTCTCTTCCACCTTCTATTTTAAAACCTTCTACCACTGTTATTCCTCCTAATTTTCAAGTTTTTCAACTATAGGACATTTAGTCCCTGTTATTCTATCCAAAAAAGTTATTGGCTTATAGTAAGCTAGTAACTCTGGTAATTTTTCCTTTATTATATCATAATATTTTTTTGATATTTTTTTCCCCATTGATTTATAAAAAATTTCATCCAAACCTGCATTCAATATTCTCTCTTCAAATGAAAGTGGAACAGGATCATCTTTGGGATTTTTAAGCGCTTCTTTGGAAACAACAACAAGACCTATATCACCTATATATGAAAGTCCATCCACCATTTTACACGGTAATTTCATTTCTTGTGATAATCTTATATATTTCTTAATTTTACTTAAATCTGTATCCCTAGATATAATCATTTGACTTGCAATTTTTTTCATCACTGCTTTTTTTACTTCAGGATATATATATTTTTCAGAAAGCTCTTTTTTAGTTAAAGCAACAATAACTCTTTCTTTATATTCCCCTAAATAATTATTACGCTCAACTCTAGCTTTTGCTACTTTATCTTTCATTTTTTCTATTTTTTTTAACATATTATTTTCAAGTATCATAATAATTCTATAATATATATACAAATTAGTTAATTAAAAACATTAAATATATTAACTTAATTACTGTATACATAGCAAAAAGAACTCCACCTCTTTTCAATCCATTTATTCCTTCTGTTTTACTTAAAGCTATTAGTATTATAGCACAAGTTACAATATATATTAATAAATATTTTTCATTTAATCTAGCTGTTAATAATAACATCAAATCAAGCAAAAAATAAATCATTAATAAAACTCTAATCACAGTAGCTTTAACTTTAAAAATAGAGCATGTTATATTATACACTAAAAATAAAAAAAATAAGCTAAAAATTATAATAGTAGTAAAACTTAAAAATATATGGCTTATCACACCTATAAGTATAAAAATAATAAATAATAATAATTCTTTTCTATACTTATTAATAAATTCATTCATCTTCTTCTCCTATTTTAACACTTTCATATATTTTTTTTAATGTAGATTTCTCAACATGAGTATAAATCTCTGTTGTTTTTATACTAGCATGACCTAATATTTCTTGAACCATTCTAATATCCGCCCCATTTTCAAGTAATAAAGTAGCTGTAGAATGTCTAAATAAATGAGGATGTATTTTTTTTTCTATTCCAACATTTAATGCATGTTTATTTAAAACTTTCCAAAAATTTTCCCTTCTTATACCTGGAAATAATAAAAATGAACCTACACTTGATTTAAGCTGAGATCTATATACATTTATATACTCCTTTAATTCATTTTCAAGTTCAGGATATATAGGTATATATCTGTACTTACTTCCTTTACCAAAAACTTTAACAAATTCAAAATCAGTATTTTCTACATTTTTAATTTCTAAATTTAATATTTCAGAAATTCTAGCACCTGTTGCTATTAGCATTTTACATATCATTTGATTCCGTCTATTTTCTGGAGTATGATCAAAACTATTTATTATTTTTTTTATTTCTTCAAGAGTTAAAATTTCTGGAAGTCTTTTTTCTTTATTTAAATTTTTTATCTTATTACTCGGATCTTTATCTATTAATTTTTCCATATAACAAAATTTAAATAAAGACTTTATACAGCTAACTTTACGTATAACTGTATTATATACATATTTTCCCTTTAAATATTCAATATATTCATATATATCTTCAGTATTAACTTCTTTAATATTTTTATCTATATATTCAAAAAAATTTCTTAAATCTATGTTATAACTCTTAATTGTATTGTCTGAATTTCCCTTTTCAAACTTTAAATAATCTAAAAAAGCTTTTATTTCAACCATATTATTTCATCATTTCCCTAACTATTATTTTACTTGCTTCAGTAATATTATCTCCTGATAGTATTCTTGCAATTTCATTAACTCTTTCATCACTATTTAAATATTTAATTTTAGTATT
>NZ_CDRRBS010000057.1:0-7619 GCF_977040545.1 Pseudostreptobacillus sp.
AACGTGTATTAGTGAGTTTTATTATAAAAAAAATAGTAAAATAAGTTATTATAAATGGTTATTATTGTGGACTATTGTTTCTACAATAGTTTCAATTTTTGGACTTAATAATATATTGAGTTTTACAATACCTTTATTATTACTGATGAATCCTATAACTATATGGATAATTTTCTTGACGTTAACTGATAAAATATTTGATGGGGATATTTTAGTATATAGATATACTACTTATGTGGTATGTTCTTTTTCATTACTTTCTATATTACCTAAATTAGGGCTTAATTTAGAAGTAATAAATATTATTCTTAGTTATATTCCTTTTAGTAAATATGAATTTGCTTGGTTTATACCTACATTTACTTTATATATTTTATTAATTATTAGGAAAAGACTGTATTTTATTAAAAAATAAAATCATTCATTTTACTGGTGTAAATATTTTTGAAATTGGAGGTTTTTAAATGATAGTACAATCTATAGATAGAGCTATGAATTTATTGGAGATACTTTCAAGAGGGAATAATATTCCTTTATCTGAAATTTGTAAAAAAAGTAAACTTAATAAAACTACAGCTTTTCGTATATTACATTCTTTAAAAGAAAATGGATATGTTAAACAAAATAAAAAAGGTCAATACTCATTGACTTATAAAATGTTTAGAGTTGGTAATAGAATAGTACAAAGTATTGATTTTGCTCAACCGGCAAAAAGTTACATCACAAAACTTGCTGTTGAAACTAATCAAACTATACATTTGGTTATACGTGATGGTAATCAAATTTTATACATAGATAAGTTTTCTCCTGAAAATAGTTCACATATTATGGAATGGTCAAAAATAGGAAGAAGAGCTCCTATGCATTGTACAGCAGCTGGTAAAGCTATATTATCTAATTCTACATTAGAAGATGTTGAAAATATTTGGAATCAAACTGAAATTATTAAATATACTGCAAGAACTATAGTAAATTTAGATACTCTTATAGATAATTTGAAATTAATCAAGAAAAATGGATATTCTGTTGAATATGAAGAATATGAATTAGGACTATATTGTATAGGTTCTGCTATATTTAATGATAAAAAAGAGGTTGTAGGAGCTATAAGTATATCAATACCTCTTGATGATACAATTCCTAAGAGTTTTTATGTTGAAAAGGTAAAGGAATGTACTAAAAAAATATCTAAAAAATTAGGTTATGAAGGTTAAAAATAAATGAGAATGATTATTAAAAATAATTGTTCTCTTTTTTACATATCTGAACTATTGTAAAACAAGTATTATAAAATAGTTTGATTATTTAAATTCCTTGTGGTAGAATTAATTAGAATAAAAAATAAAAGGAGAGATTATGAAAAAATATGCAATTATGTTATTGCCGCAACTTATCTTGGCAACTACTGTAGGAACTGATATAAAAATGGAAGGGTTAAAACCTATTTTAGAAATTAATGTAAAACCACATGAAAATGTATCATTAAAAACAAAAGCAAGCTATGATATGGTTGAACAAAATGTTGAAGGAAATTATAAAGTAAATGATTACGTTGAAGTTAGTGCTGAAGCTTTTGTAGGATATGAAAATATAAAAAAAGTTCAAAATGATGATAGTAAAATAAATAAATTAAAATCTTACTTAAAAAGAGAAGAGAATTTGAAAAATGTTTATAATGATATCAAAGACAATAGTGACATATCAGAAGTTATAGAAAAAGTAAAATCTTTAAAGGAAGAAGAAATTGATAAAATTTTAAATGAAAAGGTTACAAGAAAAGATGCTTATAGAAAATTGTTGAATATTTTAAATACGCAAGGTAGTAGATTTGGAACAGCAAATGCTCAATTAGAAAATGCTATCAATAGTGATAGCTTAGATAAAGAGGCGAGTAATATTATATTTGTAATGGTAGCTATTAGTGAAGCATATAAAAATGATACTGATAAAAAAGACAGTAATAATGATTTAAAAGCAGGACCTTTAAGTTTGAATGAAGCATATAATAAAGTAACTAAAAAAGTAGATGATGATAAAGTTAAAACAGCGTTCCAACATTTTTATAATTACTTCTCTAAAAATAATGATTTCAAGAGTATAAGCGAAGATTTTAAAAAGGTAGCACAATTACATGAAAATGAAGATAAAGAAGATTTTAAAGGTAAAATACGCACTAAAGTAGATGAAGAACAATTACATGTAAAAAATTTAATAAAAAACTTAGATAACGAAAATAATAATGTTGAAAAAATTACAATACATCACATATACTATGGAGCTGGAGTAGGAACTAAGGTAAATTATATGAATTTTGAAGCTTTATTAAAGGGAAGAATAGGAGCAAGTACAGCTATAATAAAACCAGATGATGAAGTAAAAACTAACCTTTATTGGTCTATAGATTCAGGATTTAGATATAACTGGAGAATAAATAAATTTAATATAATTCCTGAACTTGGAGTTAAATATGTTTGGTCTGAATATGGGCAAAAAGGATTTATTCCTTATGGTTCATTTGGATTTAATTACATATTTTAATAAGTTTAATATGATATAGAGAGTAAAGACTCTCTATATTTGTATTAAATTTTTATAATGTAAAGAACGAGATGGTTAAATTAAAAAAATCTATAATCTTTTTGTAGGGGAAGTAGGAAATTAGGAGGAACTTATGGATAATGAAAATACTTTTTTAGAAAATATAAATACAAAGAAAAACAGTAATCCATTTGAAGAAATTATTACGATTATAGAAAATTCAAAAGATCGTGCATATAGAAAAGTTAATGAAGAACTGATATTAATGTATCAAGAGATAGGGAAATATATTAGTAAAAAAACGGAGGAAGCATCCTATGGCTCTAGGTTTGTTGATAATGTGGCAGAATTTTTTTTGACAAACTATCCTGAGTTGAAAGGATTTAATCGCAGAGGACTTTACAGGATGAAGCAATTCTACGAGTTGTACAGTGGCGATGAAAAAGTGTCAACGCTGTTGACACAATTGAGTTGGTCTAATCATTTGAAAATAATGTCTGGATCTAAAAGTAAAGAAGAAAGAGAGTTCTACATTAACTTAGCAATTAAGGAGAATCTAACTCATAGAGAGTTGGTAAGGCAGATGGACAGTGGCTATTATGAACGTTATATGCTTTCAAATAGTAATGATTTACCTGCTATACAAAGAGCAAAACAAGAGACACATAATTTATTTATGGACAGTTATGTATTGGAATTCATTGATGCTCCCAAGCTTTGAAATGAAAGAGAATTTCAGAAGGCAATTCTTGATAACATAAAGAACTTTATATTAGAAATTGGAAAAGATTTTTCCTTTATAGGTAATGAGTACAGGGTGCAGGGTAGAAATCATGACTACTATATTGATTTATTATTCTATCATAGAGGATTATCCTGCTTGGTTGCGTTTGAACTTAAAATTGGAGAGTTTAAACCAGAATATGTTGGCAAAATGAACTTATATTTGGAGGTACTGGATCGAGAAGTGAAGAAACAGACCGAAAATCCAAGTGTAGGAGTAATCCTTTGTACATCTAAGGATGATGAAGTAGTAGAATTTGCTTTAAGTAGGAGCCTTTCACCTACAATGGTATCAGAATATAGATTAAAATTGATAGATAAGAATTTATTACAACGAAAGTTAAAAGAATATATAGACATTGTTGGGGAAATAGAAGAATAACTTTTTGCTATTGACAATGACTTTGGTTTATGGTAAAATATACAAGCTGATTGGAAATCAGTATCTGTATTACCAATACAAATTTTTATATTGGGAGGAATAAACAATGAGAGTACAAGTTATTTTAGAATGCACTGAAACAAAGTTGAGACACTATGTAACAACTAAAAACAAAAAAACTCATCCTGAAAGATTAGAGTTAAGAAAATACAATCCAGTGTTGAAAAGATATTCTCTTTATAGAGAAGTTAAGTAGTTAATAGAATAGGCCAGTAGTTCAATGGTAGAGCGTCGGTCTCCAAAACCGAATGTTGTAGGTTCGAGTCCTATCTGGCCTGCCATTTTTTTTAAGATATGGAGTTAATATATGAAAAAAGAAAAGAAAAATTTGCTTTCTCAGATTATAACTGAATATAAGCAAGTACAATGGCCAACAGTGCCAGAAGTTATACAAGTAACAATAGTAGTATTATTGATTACTTTATTTATTTCTTTAATGATATTAATATTTGATATTAGCTTTACTAGCATCATGACAAGATTTTCAGATCTTATCAAATCAATAATTAAGTAGGGGGTGTATCTATGGCAAATGTAGATGAAAAACAATATGTTAATAGATGGTATTTAATCCATACTTATTCAGGGTACGAAAGAAAGGTACGTGATGATTTAACTAAGAGAATTATCTCAGAAGGTTTAAATGATAAGGTGTTTAGAATATTGGTTCCTGAAGAAGAGGTTGAAGAGATTAAAATCAAAAAAAGAACTGGAGAAGAAATAAAAGAAAAAGTTTTAAGAAAAATCTTTCCTAGTTATGTAATGGTTGAAATGAGAACTACCAGAGAACAGTATGATGATAGTGTGAATTATAAAGTTGACAGTAAAGCTTGGTATATCATACGTAACACTAATGGTGTAATGGGATTTGTAGGAGTTGGTTCTGATCCGTTACCTATGAGTGATAAAGAAGTTGAAGACATATTTGCTAAAATGAAAAAATCAGATGAATCTTATGATGAAGTTGATTATAAAGTTGGGGATTATGTAAGTGACGAAGATGGAAACGGAGGAACTGTAGTTTCTATTGATTTAATTAAAAAGGAAGTTAATGTTGAAACATTGATAGGAAGTAGACCTACAATATTAACTTTTGAAATGAATAAAGTTACTAAATTTGTAAAATAATATTGTAATACAGTGGGAGATATAAATTCAATGACCACAAAGGAGGAAAAATATAATGGCTAAGAATAATAAAGAAGTAGTAGCTAAAGTAAAATTACAATTAGGAGCTGGAAAAGCTAACCCAGCACCACCAGTAGGGTCAGCATTAGGGCCACAAGGTATAAATATACCAGAATTTTGTAAACAATTTAATGCACAAACTCAAGATAAAGCTGGATTTATAATACCAGTTGAAATATCAATTTATGCAGATAGAAGTTTTAGTTTTGTTTTAAAAACTCCACCTGCATCAGATTTATTGAAAAAAGCAGCTAAGGTTGAAAGAGGAGCACAAAATTCAGTTAAAGAAGTAGCAGGTAAAATTACTACAGCTCAATTAAAAGAAATTGCTGAAACTAAAATGCCTGATTTAAACTCAGCTACTGTAGAAGCAGCTATGAAAGTTATTGCTGGTACTGCAAGAAGTATGGGAATTAAAATAGAAGACTAATTAATATTGAAAATAAGTGGGAGATATAAATTCAATGACCACAAAGGAGGAAAAATATAATGTCAAAAAAAGGGAAAAGATATAATGAAATTTCTCAAAAAGTAGATAAATTAAAAATATACACACCAGAAGAAGCTTTAAATTTAGTGTTTGAAACTAAGAGTGCTAAGTTTGTTGAAACTGTTGAATTAGCAATTAGATTAGGAGTAGATCCTAGACATGCAGACCAACAAGTTAGAGGAACAGTTACATTACCAAATGGTACAGGTAAAACTGTTAGAATATTAGCAATAACTTCAGGAGATAATATACAAAAAGCATTAGATGCAGGAGCAGATTTTGCTGGAGATGATGAATATATTTCAAAAATACAAGCAGGTTGGATGGATTTCGATTTAGTTATTGCAACTCCAGATATGATGCCTAAGCTTGGAAGATTAGGGAAAATATTAGGGACTAAAGGATTAATGCCTAATCCTAAATCAGGAACTGTTACTACTGATGTAGCTAAAACTGTAGAAGAATTTAAAAAAGGTAAAGTTGCATTTAAAGTTGATAAATTAGGTTCTATTCATTTACCATTAGGTAAAGTAAACTTTACTGAAGAACAAATAGTTGAAAACTTTAAAGTTGCTTTAGATCAAATAATTAAATTAAAACCAGCAAGTTCAAAAGGTCAATACTTAAGAACAGTAGCAATTTCACTAACAATGGGTCCTGGAATTAAAATAGATCCAATATTAGCGGCAGCTTTTGTAGCTAAATAGTAGAAAATTAATATTATATTGAGAAACGCAATTATTTGCGTTTTTCTTTTTATCTATGGAGGTAAAATGGAAGAAATAAAAAATTCTTATAATGAATTATTATATAAGTCAAAACCTTTTAGTTTTTCTGTACCTGTATTTTTACAGTCAGTATCTACTTTATTAGGATTAAATGTTGCAGATTCAAAAAATTGTAGCTTTTTAGAATTGGGATCATCATTTGGTGGTAATATGATATCACAAGCTTTATTTAATCCAGAGTCTAAATTTGTTGGTATTGATTTATCAGAAGAGCAAGTTAAAATTGGTAATGAAATTATAGAGTATATTGGATTAGATAATATTAAACTTTATGCTAAAAATATTCTAGATATAGATGAAGATTTTGGTAAATTTGACTATATTACAGCTCATGGAGTATATTCTTGGGTTCCGGATAATGTTAAGGATAAAATTTTAGAAATATTCAAAAATAATTTAAATGAAAATGGTATAGGGTATGTATCATATAATACTTATCCTGGTTGGAAAAAAGGTTCTCTTTTAAGAGAAATGATGGTTTATGCAAATAAATATCACGAAAACTTACCTTTAATTGAAAAAGTAGAAAGATCAAAAGCTATAATTAATGAAATATTAGATTTATCATTAACTACTGCTGATTCGATTGAAGATAAAAAAAGTTTTAAATTTTTTACTGATAAAGTTTTTGAAAAAGATAATTATTATTTGGCGCATGAGTATCTAGAAACTTTTAATGATCCATTATATTTACATGAATTTGTTGATAGAGTAAGAAACAAGGGACTTGAGTATGTTTCTGATGTTAATTTAAGATTATCATTTATAAGCCAATATTCAGAGGATTTTATAAAAAAAATTAAAGAATTAACTTTAGGAGATAGAATAATAAAAGAACAATGTATAGATTATATTTTTTATACTAATTTTAGAAAATCTTTAGTTTGTAAAGGTGAGAACTCTAAAATAATAAATACGACAGAATCTATACCTAAAACTATTTTTGAACAGTTTTATTTCCGTATTAATATGACAGATTCTGAAATTGAGAGCATAGTAAATGAAGATATGAGAGAATATATAAAAGAAAATAGATATGAAATATTTAAAATTGAAGATTTTAAAAATAAATTCAAAGATAACCAAGAATTAGTAGATGAATTTTGTACACTATTGATAAATCTTATAATTTCAAATCAAGTTTATTATTCTTTAAATAAACCTGAAAAAATAGAATTTGAAGAAAATGTAACATATATTCCAACTAAATTTATTAAATATATAGAATTATGTATATCAGAAAATAATAAATATATAGAAATGGCAGATTATTTTAATCTAATGATACGGAGTGATTTATTTAATATAGTAGATTTATATATCATGCAAGAATTGGAACAGCCTACTACTAAAGAAAAAATAATTGAAAAAGTTCAAAATAAAATGAAAA
>NZ_CDRRBS010000058.1:0-7437 GCF_977040545.1 Pseudostreptobacillus sp.
TAGCTAATAAGTTACCAAATTTATATAGAGTTATATATAATACAGCTGATTTAAAAATAACAAGTAAATTGATAGAAAAATTATTCGTTTTAAATAAGAGAAGTATAATAGATAAAATAATTGAATTTAAACCAGATGTTATCTTATCGTCGCATCCTTATTCAATACCTTTAGTTTTATCACAAATAAAAAATAAAAACATTCCTTTTATTCAAATTGTTACTGATTTTAAAGCGCATAATATTTATGTTGATAAAGATACTGATGCATATATTGTAGGAAGTACCTACACTAAAAATTCACTTATAGATAGAGGAGTAAAAGAAAATAAAATTAATATTTTAGGTATACCAATAAAATCGGAGTTTTATAATTCAAATAAGATAAAAAGTGATAAGTTTAGACTTTTGATAATGGGTGGTGGAATGGGACTTGATTCCATGGAATTATCAATTAGAAAATTACTTGATCTTGATTTAGATATATTAATTACTATAGTTTGTGGTTCTAATATTGAACTTAAATCAAAATTAGAAGAGGATTATAAAAATAAAATATCTTTAGGACATTTAAAAATATATGGATATACGAATAATATATCGCAAATAATGGATAATTCTGATGTTATTGTAACTAAACCTGGTGGATTAACAACGACAGAATGTATAGTTAAAAGATTACCTATGATTATTCCATTTTATATAGCTGGTCAAGAAGAAGAAAATATTGAATTCTTGAAACAAGAAAAATTAGCAATAGTTTTAAATGATGTTTCTGAATTACCTGAAGAATTAAAAAGAATTATATCAAATAAAGAAAAATATAATGAATACGTTTCTAATTTGGATAAGTTAGCAAGTAAATATTCTTTAAATTCTATTAAAGGTTTAATTGATAAAATTGTACTTGAAAAAAACAAATAAAAATGTTAGAATATTCTTACCGTACAAGTCGGGGATGTAGCGGGTCCTTGTACCTGAAATCCGCTTAAGCAGGGATGATACCGACTTTGAGGGTAAATCTGGTATTTAAGCCTTAATTATTAAAGTGTTGAGATATTAGTCTTATATTGTAAAAATTCAGCGAACTATGTCAGGTCAGGAATGAAGCAGCATTAAGTTGAGATTTTTAGGTTTATGAGGTAGCTAATATTGAGCTTTATTCTTAAGAAACAAGTGTTGGATTTATTCGACTAGTCGGTGTACGGTATGCTAGGTTTTCTAGCTTTTTTTATTATGGAGGAAATATGAAAATAAGTAAGGTTTCATTTGATGATTTATATGAATTTAAAGGAGTTAATAATAATGAAAATTGTATATATTATGCAATTTCATTTGAACATAGAATTTTTGGATATTTGATTTTTGAAGGACATGAAAATAAATTGGAGATAATTGATATATTTATTAAAGAAGGTTATAGAAATAGTGGGTATGGTTCTAGATTGTTAAATTATGCTATACATGATTCTTTAAATTATGATTTTAATAATGTATATGTAAAATATCATAAGAGATTAAATAATTTTTTAGAAAAAAATGATTTTATAGATATTGATGGTATATATGTAAGAAATGATATTAAAGAGGAAATAGAACATATACATACAATTATACATATAAATAAATTATCTATAGTAATAAATATATTATTATCTGTAATTAAATTATTTTTTGGTTATATATTCTCATTAAATTCGTTGATAGCAGATGGTATAAATTCATTATCTGATCTAATTAATAATGTTTTAGTACTTATAGGAGCTAAGATAGAAATTGAACCTAATGATGAAGATCATCCTTTTGGACATGGTAAAGTTGAGTCTATATTTAGTTTGATAATAGGTTTGATTGTAATCTTTTCATCATTAAATACTTTAAAAAATGGTTTTATCAGTTTAATAAAAAATAATGTTACAATTATGAAAGGATTAGAGTTTAAAATAATGATATATATATTGTTATTCTTGATAATTGTTAAGATATTACAATATATATATGTAAGTACAATTTCTAAAAAAGTTGAAGTTCCTTTAATTAATGCCATAATAGTAGATTATAAATTAGATATAGTTCTTACAACATCTGTTCTTTTAGGTATAGTAGGAGTTGTTTATGTTAATCCAGTTATTGATTCACTGTTATCGATAGTTATTACAATTTATTTAATAATACAAGGATATAATCTAGTTAAGGAAAATTCTTTGATATTGATGGATTCACAAGATGAAAATTTATTATTAAATATTAAATTATTAACTCTTAAAGTTAAAGGAATTGAAAATATACATGATGTTTACATGACTCGTGTTGGTAAAAATATATATGTTATAGCTGATATAAGAATGGATAGTAATTTAACAGTAGAGGAAGCGCATGGTATAGCAATTATATCTGAAAAAAATATTAAATTTAGATATTCAAATATTAAAAAGGTTATATATCATATAGAACCTAATTATATTCAGGAGGAAAAATGAAAATAGTAGGTCCTGCAGGTAATTTTGAGAAATTAGATGCAGCTATAAAAGCGGGAGCAAATGAAGTTTTTCTAGGACTTAAAGGTTTTGGTGCTAGAAGGAATAATGATAATTTTAATATGCAAGATCTTTTAGATGGTATAGATTATGCTCATAAAAAAGGAGTAAGAGTATTACTTGCTTTAAATACAATAATGAAAGATATGGAAATTAAGTCGGTTTATAAGAATTTTAAACCCATATATGAGCATGGAGTAGATGCAGTTATAGTTCAAGATTTTGGACTTATAAAATTCTTAAAAGCTAATTTTCCTAATTTATGTTTACATGGTAGTACGCAAATGACAGTATCAAATTATAAAGAAGCTAATTTTTTGAAAGATTTAGGATTATCGAGAGTTGTACTTGCTAGAGAATTATCATTTGAAGAAATAAAAGAGATAAGAGAAAATACAGATATAGAACTTGAGGTTTTTGTTTCAGGATCAATGTGTATATCGTATTCTGGTAATTGTTATGTTTCTAGTTTTATAGGTGGTAGAAGTGGGAATAGAGGTATGTGTGCATATACTTGTAGAAAAAAATTTAAAGATGAGGAAGGAAAACTTTCATATTTTCTTTCACCAAATGATCAACTTCTTGAAGAAAAAGAAATAAATATGTTAAGAGAAATTGGGATAGATGCTATAAAAGTTGAAGGTAGAAAAAAACAACCAGAATATATTTACGAAACGGTTTCTTATTATAGATCTATACTAGATGGCAATCCACGTGAAAGTCAAAGCTATAAATTATTTAATAGAGGATATTCTAAAGGCTATTTTTATTTAGATAATAATTTGATGAATCATAAATATTCTTCTAATTTTGGTTATTTACTAGGAAAAGTTGAAGATAATAAAATTAAGTTATTAGATGATATAGTGCTTGGTGATGGTATACAATATGTAGATAAATATTTTGAAAAAATAGATGGTGAATATATTAATAAAATTATTTTAAATAATAAAAAAGTTAATTTTGCTAAAAAAGGTGATGTAATTAATATTAAATCACCTAAAGGTACTAAGTATATTTATAAAAATTATTCTAAAGAATTAAATGATAAAATACATTCAGAATTAAAAATTATAGATGTATATAAAGGTATAAATGTTGAGTTTTTTGCAAAACTTGGAGAAAAACTTAAAATGAAATTTATCACAGAAAATAATATGAATAAAAAATTAGAAGTAGAAATAGAAGGTAGTTTACTTAATGAAAAGTCTAAAAAAATAATAACATATAAAGATATAGAAGAAAAAATATCAGAACTTGGAAATACAGATTTTAAAGTTGAAAGTTGTAATATTTATTATGATAATGAAGCATTTTTTCCTTTTAGTGAGTTGAAGAAAATTAAAAGAGAACTTAGTGAAAAATTGGGAGAAATGATAGTTGAATCATATAAAAATAAACCTAGAGAATTAATTGAATTTACATATCCTAAAATTGAAGAAACAATAATTCCAGAATTTTCAGCTTTAGTAAGAACTGATGAACAAGAAAAAGCTTGTAGGGATATGGGAATAAATAAAATATATAGAGATGGTTATGATATAGCTAAACAAAAAAATTTGAATACAGATTTAATTAATTCTAATACTAATCTTGTTTCTAATCTTTATCAATTAATCAAAGGTAAAGAAGATGGTATGTCTAGACAATCTATGAATTGGAATTTTAATGTATTTAATAATATGAGTATAGATGTTTATTCAGAGTTTCCAAATATAGAAACAGTATTTTTATCGCCAGAATTGAGTTATAAACAATTAAAATTAATTACAAATAGAAATTTACGTAGAGGGCTTGTAATATATGGAAATTTGAAATCTATGTATATAGAACATACAATAGATAGTAAAGAATATAAGGAGATACAAGGTGAACATTTTGATAGGTATAAGGTTGTAAAAAATAAACTAAATAATCTTGAATTATATTTGAATAAACCTATGAATTTAATACCTAATTTAGATGTAGTTTATGGATTGAATTTAGATGAACTTAGGTTAGATTTTACATTTGAAAATTATGAAGAAGTTAAGAAAATTATAAAATCTATAAAAACTAAGACAGGTAAGTATGTGCCTTATGCATTTGATATGGGTGTAAGTTAAAATAAAATGGATAGCATTAGCTATCCATATTTATTATTTTCTAATTTCTTTAATTCTTGCAGCTTTACCTGAAAGACCTCTTAAGTAGTAAAGTTTAGATCTTCTTACTTTACCTATCTTCTTAACTTCAATCTTGTCGATTAATGGAGAATTGATTGGTATTATTCTTTCAACACCTACTCCAGAAGATATTTTTCTTACAGTGAAACTTTTTTGTACGCTTCCTCCTGTAACTCTAATTACTAATCCTTCAAATATTTGGATTCTTGTTTTGTTTCCTTCTTTAACTGTATAATGAACAGCTACTGTGTCCCCAGCTTTAAATGAAGGTAAATCTTTCTTAAGATATTCTTTTTCTACTAATTCAATTAATTTCTCTTTCAAGAAATTCACATCCTTCCTTCATAAATATTCGTATCAATAAAAAAATGACAGCGGAATATCCGTATTCAACTAATATTGTATATAAAAATAAGATAAAAGTCAAGGGATTAAATTAAAATATTTACAATTTTTTACGATTATGATATACTAGTTTTAAAATAAATTAAATATATAAAAAAGGAGTTAAGTATGAATATGATATATACTTTAGTTGAATCAGTTAATTCTTTTTTGTGGGGTAAGAATATTTTAGTAGTAATACTAATATTTTCAGCACTTTATCTTAGTTTTAAAATGAGATTTCCACAATTTAGAAATTTTAAAAAGTTTAAATATATTTTTAGTAATTCTAATAAGAGTGAAGGAGTATCATCTATTGAAGCTTTTTTATTGGGGATAGCTTGTAGAGTAGGAGCTGGTAATATTGCTGGAGTTGTTGCTGCTATTTCTATTGGTGGTCCAGGTTCTATATTTTGGATGTGGTTAGTTGCTTTATTTGGTTCAGCAACTGCATTTGTTGAATCTACTTTAGCAGTTATTTATAAAGAGAAAAATAAAAATGGTGTATTTGTAGGAGGAACTCCATATATTTTAAAAAATAGATTGAATAAAAAATTTTTAGGTAGTCTTTATGCAATAGCTTCTTTAATATGCTACTTTGGAGTTACACAAGTTATGTCAAATAGTATAACTGAATCCGTAACTAGTGTATATAGTATAAATATTTTAAATTTTGATTTAAAATATATAGTTACATTGTTTACTTTATTAATGGTTACATATATATTATTTTTTAGTAGAAGTAATAAAGATTCAATTATTAACTCTCTTAATATGATAGTACCATTTATGTCTATAATATATATTTTATTTATGATATATGTTTTACTTGTGAATATAAATAGTATTCCTTCAATGTTTTTTGATATTTTTTATCAAGCATTTGGTGGTAAAGAATTTTTAGGTGGGACTTTTGGAGTTATAGTAATGAATGGTGTTAGAAGAGGACTTTTTTCTAATGAGGCAGGTAGTGGTAATTCTAGCTATGCAGCAGGTTCTGTTGATGTTGATTATCCAGCTAAACAAGGTATAGTTCAATTGATTGGTGTATTTGTTGATACATTATTAATGTGTAGTTCAACAGCTTTTATGGTATTATTAGCTCCTAGTTATCTTTTAAGTAAATATCAAGGTATGCAACTATTTCAAAATGCTATGATATACCATATAGGTATAATTGCTAAACCTTTTGTAATTATTTTAATGTTCTTATTTTGTATAAGTACTATACTCGCTGTTGCGTATTATGGAAAAAGTGCCATAAACTATATTTCAAGTAAAAATATTTATATAACTTTATATCAAATATTTTTAATTTTAATGATATATTTAGGAGGAATAACTGTAAATACTTTTGTTTGGTCACTTGCTGATTTTGGACTTGGAATTGTTACCGTTATTAATATAATATGCATATTACCTATTTCTAATGAAGCGTATGTTGAGTTGAAAAAATTTGAAAATGAAATTGAAAATAAAAACTAAAATATTATGAATATTAAAATGAATCTATAGTATTGATTTTCATAAAAAATTAATATATAATTTAACTATATTAAAATTTGTAAAGGAGTGTCATGGAAATACATCATTTAAAAATTTTTTATGAGACTTGTAATGAAAAAAGCTTTACTAAAGCAGCTAGAAAGCTTTTTATAAGCCAATCAGCAGTGTCTATACAAATAAAAAAATTAGAAACAACTTTAGGGGTCACTTTAATTGAAAGAGATTCTAAAAATTTCAAATTAACTTTTGCAGGTAAAGAGTTATATAGATTGGCGCAACAGGTATTCAATAGAATATCTCGTATGGAAAATGAAATGTTTAAAATAATTAAAGAAAATAAAACAAAAATTGTTATAGGAGCAACACATAATATAGGAGAGCCAGTTTTGCCTAAAATTGTTAGTGAATATAGTAAGAGAAATAAAGAAGTAGAGTTTGAAATATATATTAAAAATTCAAGTTCTTTAATAAAATATATTAAAGATGGAGTAATTGATGTTGCTTTAATGGAAGAGGAAATATTTGATGAAAGAGAAATTAAAATGCTTCAAACAGATGTTTATCCCTTTGTTGTAGTAGCTCCTCCTAATGTAACGGATATAGAAGTTATAAAAGAGATGAGTATGTTGAAAAAAGATTCTCCTCTAGCTCTTAAATATATAGAAAAGTTTGAAGAGATTATAGATCATGTATTTGAAAATAAATTAATTGTAAATGGTAGTAATGAAACTACTAAAAATCTTGTGATGAATGGTATGGGTATTAGTGTATTACCATATTATTGTGTATATGAAGAAATTAGAGATAATAAGTTAAGTTTAGTACATGAATTTGATATATCGGAGG
>NZ_CDRRBS010000059.1:0-7394 GCF_977040545.1 Pseudostreptobacillus sp.
TATAATACTACAAAGATCTATAACTTTAGCTCTTTTTAGGGATTTCAAAAGATAATCTCCCATATATATTTTAGAATCATAATTTTTTTTCATATATATTTCTTCATAATATATATCCTTAGAACAGACATCTATAACTGTATATCTATTGTTAGATTTAATCAATAAACCTTTTCTATTTTCAGTATTTTTTAATTTTCTTTCATTTAATATACTTCTATTTTCACTCTTATCTATAGGTAAGTTTATATACCCTAAATTTTTACCATCATATTTATAATATTTAAGGGAATTAAGTTCTATAACTTTATCAGGATTAAAATCAAATATATCTACTATAAGAGAATTATCTAAAACGTAATATTTCTTATCTTCAGAAAATACAAAACCTTCAAATAATATTATATTCAAAGGTATTTTCGTAACATATTCAACACTTTTGCCTTCTTCATTATGAATAAAAATATCTCCACCTAATTCATCTACTATATTTCTATATTTTATATAACTAATAAGTCTTTCTTTATCATATAAATCAATTGCTGAATTTATATAATTCTTATTAAAAATAGAGGTTAAAATTTCAGCTTCAGAATAATCATAATTAGATTTTAAAATACCTGCATTAATCGCATTATTATGAATTTTATCAATTTCAAGGCTATACCCATTAATCTGTATTGATAAATATAATTTATCTACTTCTTGTTTGATACAAAAATTAATTTCAAAATCATAATCTCCTTTATCAAATAACTTAACAGTATAATCAGATATAGACATAACTATAGAATGTAATACATCAATTATTGCATTTTTTATTCTAAAAAATAGTATTTTATCTACTTTCAAATTATTATCATTGAAATTTAATTTAACTCTCAAACCTAATAAATCTATATATTCCATTATTACATTTTGTATATTTTTCAACTCTTCTTTCAAATCTATTACTCTTAAATCAAAAACCTGTCTTTTCAAATTATACTTAAGTTCTGATAAATCTTTGATTAAATTTTTAAATTCATCTTGTTTTTCTTCTTTAATATAATCTTTAAAATTATATAATTTTTTTCTAATATAAAATATATTATCCACATTTTCAATAATATTAGATATATTTTCAAGAGAAATAGTAATCATTTCTTTATTTTTCTTTGATAAATCTACTTCTTCTACTTTAACTTCTTTTATATATTCTAAACTTTTAATCTTTTCAATCAAAGATAAAGAACAAGAAGATAATGTACATCTAATACTTGTATTCAATTTTAAAACATCATATGATTCTAACGTTAAAGAATTATCAAAAATATATTCTTTTTTTAAAATTTCTGTTTCATCTTCAAGTAATTTTTCAAATTCAAAAATATCAATTTTTTCAAAATCATAGTTTTCATAAAAAAATATATTCAAATTATACACCAATGTTTCCATTTCAAGTCTTTTTTCGTCCATAAATAAATCCTTATTTAAATTTTTATATATAGTTAATTATACACCAAAATAATATTTTTAACTAGAGAATATTATCTTATTATTAAATTCTTTTAAATATTTAATTTATCTTCAAAATAACAACACAATAAATATTTCAATTTTTATATTGATATTAGTAAACAAAATAAAAGGTCATTAAATAGAATATTTTCTATTTTCATGACCTTTTAGCCCTGCAATTATTTCAATAAACTTAAATAACTTTTACCATGCTCTAATTTTTCTTCTATTTTAAAATATTCAAGAATAGTTGCCGCTGTATCTGACATTGTATTTCTAAGACCTATATTAATATATTTATCTTTTAATTTTTTATTATATATTAATAGTGGTACATTTTCTCTAGTATGTTGTGAATGTCCTATAGTAGGATCATTACCATGATCTGCAGTAATAACAATTATATCATCTTCTTCTAATTTTTCTAAAATTTTCCCTATATATTCATCAGCTATTGTTAAAATATTTGAATATCTTTCTGAATTTTGTGCATGTCCTGAAAGATCAGTTTCTTGAACATTAATACACATAAATCCTTTTTTCATATTATCCATTTCTTCTAAAGTTAATTCAAGTATTGTTTTAGTATCTACTAAATTTATTAAACTCTTTCCTTTATCGTTAAATACAATATCTGCAACTTTTCCTATAAGTGTTACATCAATTCCATTTTTAGTTAATATTGTTGGTACTTGTACATGAGGATCTACACCATAGCCCATATGTCTAACCATATATCCTTCCTCATATACTAAAGACAGCGGAGCATCTATACCCATGTACTTATTTTCTCTTTCACGTGCAGCTGCTAAAATACTTTCTTTAGAAGCCTTTGTTCCACCAAATACTATAACTCTTTCAACCTTTACTATATCTCTTACAATTTGAGCTATTTCTAATTCTTCTTCAAATGTTGTTTCTTTAAATGTTGTTGTAACATTATATACCTGTCCTAAATCCGTTTCTAAATTATCACCTATAGCAACTTTATCATTAACCCATAAAAACTTAACTTCTTCACCTCTTCTTTCAACTATATATCCACTATTTTTTAATTTATTTTCCACCTCATCAATATAATATGAAAAAGGCTTATTAAGCGGTTTTTCTGTTTTTGTTCCCATAATTTCTTGATGCCCTAAGAATGTATCACCACCATGATGTTGTAACTTAGATTTACCAATAATACAATTTTTAACTTTTTTCATTTTTTCTGTTTCAGCATTTAAAATATTCATTAATCCTAATTTTTCCAAATTACTCCACTTAGAATTTTTAACATTATCCAATATATGTAATGCAGTATTTGAACCATAATCTCTAGCTCTTACCTCTAAAACATCATCCATATAACCCACACCAAATCCATCTAAAACTAGAACAATAAATTTACCCATTTCAAATCCTTCTTTCTATTCCATGAGAATCAAATCTTCCTAATATTTTTATATTTCCATTATGTATTCCTTCAATTAAAACTATATCTGAACGCGTCACGAAAACTTGTGTTCTAAAAGCTAAAATTATACTTTTAAATACATCATATTTACCTTTTAAAGATAAATAATAATCTATATTTTCTGAATTAAAATCATCAACTTCTACAACTTCACCATCTATATATCCATATTTCATATTTCCACGTGGATAATACCCTCCACCATAAAAATAAGATTTTTCTCCAAATATATGGGATATTTCAGAAATATATAAATAACTAGGAATTTCTATACCACCTTCACTATTTAATGGTGTTGTACCTGTTAAAGCATGTCCTGGTTCTGCATGTGTTCCGCCAAATTCACTTATAACTTTCATATTTTCTACAGTAGTAACCGAAGGCATATTTATATGTTTGATATCAAATCCCTCTTTTAAAAGAATTTCTCTTGCATTTAATAAAGATTTTAAATTATTTGTTTCTTTTATTTTTTTTTCTTCATTAGAATAGAGAAAACACGGAAATGAAGTAAGTCCTATTAATCTAATTCCTTTAAGAGATTTTATTTTTGGTATCATTTTTTTTATTTCTTCAATTGATAATCCAGATTCCTGTCCTACATAAATATTTGAATCAAATTCTATAACTCTAATTATAATATCTTGAACTTTTCCTAAATTTAAAGCTACATCAGATATTTTTTGTATCATATCTATAGAATAAACCGTAAAAACGTCTGTTCCATATTCAATTATTCTCTTTATCATCTTTTGGGGAATTTGAACCAAATGACCTACATTACCAAGATGAAGATTATTTTCCATCATTATCTCAGCTTCTTTAAAATCTACACAAACTGCTCCTTTATAACCTATATTTTCTAATTTTTTAGCAATCAAAGGATTTCTACCTATTTGCTTTAACATATAGTATAAAGTTATTCCATACTTATTTGCTTCTTTCAATATATTTTTAGCATTAATTTCCAACATATCCATATCTATACAATATGTATCTGGTAATATTTCCAAATCTTTATGTAATTTTTCTGCTACTTTTACAAAATCAAGATTCTCTTTAAGCAATCTTTTTAAGAACATTATTCATCATCTCTTTTCCAATAATATGCCTTTTCTATAATATTAGCAATATTTTCAGCCCCTGATCTATTAGGATTTATTCTTATCATTCGTTCAGCTAAAGTAGGATCTGAATCCAAAAATGTTCCTGAAACTCTGTATATTAATGGTGAAAATTCAAATTTAGATTCTGCACCTACAGGGTGTGTTAAAGCTCCAAAGTCAACTGTTTTTTCTAATATTTTTTTTGCTATAGATTCTTTAAATTCAACTAAAATTACTTTTGATTGAGCATTTGCTATATACACATTTTTTATATATGGAAATCTTAAATCGTTAGATAATATTTTCTTTAATTTTTCAATTTCTCTTGCCTGTATACTTAAAGAAACCGGAGCATATACTAAACCTCTTAAAACTTCCATTGCTTCAAATCCTTGAACTTGGGAACCACCTGAATAATTATTTTTTTTCATATTAGATATTAAATTTTTATTTCCTACTATAACACCAATTCCAACTGGTCCTAATAATTTAAAAGTTGAAAAAGCAGTTATATCTGCACCCATTTCAACCCCATTTTCTTTTGTTTTACACACCGCATAATTATCATCCACTATTATTTTTATTGTTGAATCAATACTCTTAATTTCATTTATAACTTCTTTTAAATTATACTTATCTTTTAATTGCTGCCTTGTATGTTGTAATAATACTACTTTAATTTTATTTTCCTTAATAAATATATCTAAATTACTCAAATCATTAAAATTATATTTTAATATATTTACTTTCATTGATTTTAAATTAAATTCGCTAGTTTTATAAATAGGAGCATCATGAACTAATATTTGATTTTCATTTTTTAATAATTCTATAAAAGATAATCTAAGCGCATTAGTTCCAGAACCTCTTACTAAAAAAGAATCTTCACCTCCAAAAAATTCAGCGATAATTTTTTCTACACTTCTAGTTCTTAAAGGCATATTATTTGTTTTTTCTACACCTAAATCTCCTAAATTTAATATATCTCTTCCATTTATATTTTTACATATTATTTCAATTAATTTAAATTGTTTTTCAATTGCTTCATCTAAACTTATAGACTGTAAAGGATACGACTCCATAATTAACCTCATTTCTTATATATTTGATCACCAACTGCTGCCATTATTTCTCTTGCATATGCCCAAGTTGATTTATATGTTCCTTTTTCTCCAACACCAAAATTTTGTTTATTAGTCAATATTATAACTTGAACTTTATTATCTAAATCGTAAACAACTTGTGTCCCTGTAAATCCTGTATGACCTACAAAGCTAGAATTTGCATATTTACCCATATATCCTGTTTTCTCCCCACCTCTATTAATTTCATATCCAAATCCATGTCCAAATTTACTTTCTTGTTTTATAAATTTATCAACAACATTTTTATCATAAATTTTTATATTATTTAAAGTTCCATTATTTAAAAGAACTTCTCCTAAAATATATAAATCAAATGCTGTTGAATAAAGTCCTGCATGACCTGCAACACCATTATTTGCATAATATGCATTTCCATCATTAACTTCACCTGTTAAAGTCTGTTTTCTCCAATATCTAAATGAAGAAAAATCTTCATTTATTTTATATCCAAAATCATCATCTTTTATCATTCTTTCTTCAAATGGATTTCCGTGTGAAGTTGATGCAATTTGATTTTTAGGGAATTGTTCTAATGGTAAAAATCTTGTTTTTTGAAGTCCTAAAGGTTTATATATTTCATTCAATACATATTCATTTATTTTTTCTCCTGTTATTCTCTCAACAATAAAAGCCAACATCATAAATGATAAATCACTATATTTCCTATTTGTTCCAGTTTCATACTCTAATGGTAGTGAGCATATATACTTTAAAACCTCATCAGAATTATTTGCATGATAATATATAGGTAACCACGGTGTTAATCCAGACGTATGCGTTAATAAATCTCTAACCTTAACATTTTCCTTCCCATTTTGTGCAAATTCAGGAATATAGGTAGAAACTTTTTCTTCTAAATTTATTTTTCCTTCTGAATCTAACTTCATTATAGCTTGTGTTGTAGCAAATATTTTTGTTAGTGAAGCAAGATCAAATATAGTTTCCTCATTCATTTTTCTTTTAAGAATTTTACCATTTTCAATTTCCTGTGCATTTCCAAATGCTTTATAATAAATTATTTTCCCTTTTTCTGAAACAAGAACCACAGAACCCGGAAATGTCTTTTCTTTTATATATTTATTAGTTACATCTTCTATACTATTAAAATTATACGTATATGAAATCATCCCAAATAAAAATAAACAAAAAGCATATATCAATTTCTTCATAATAAAACTCCTTATAAGTTAAAAAATTTTTTAGGATTCAAATGTAATAACTTTTCTATTGAATCTTCTGTAACTCCTTTTTCTTTTAATTTTGGTATAAATATATCAAATATATATGAATATCCTATACCTCCCATATATTGCATATTAGATTTTCTTGTAATATCTAATGATAAAAATACTTTATCTATAAAACCTTTATCTTGTATTGTTTTAAGCATATCCACCCTAATATCATCTGACATATAATTATTTTTACCTATAGTATCAAATTCTACATAAACTCCTTCTTTTAATAAAGATAAAATATAATCAATATCTCCACTTAAATCAACATGTCCTATTACAACATTATTTAAATTTACTCTATTTTCCTTAAAAAAATTCACTTGTTCTTTTCCGTAAGTACCAAGAGTAGTATGCGTAGTTATAGGTTTTCCTGTTTTTTTATGTGCTATGACAGCTGCGGTAAATACTTTTCTTTCTTCAGCTGTCATTTCATTTTTACTTGTACCTATTTCACCTATTATACCAGCTTTTATATTACTTCCATCTATGCCTTGTTCTATATCTTTTATCATAAGATCAGCAAGTTCATCCACTGACATTTTATACACATAATCAGGTAAAAAAGGTTCTTTATAAAATCCTGTTGCACAAATATAATTAATTTTACTTTCTCTAGAAATATCTTCTATATATTTTATATCTCTTCCCATACCTCTATTTGTAACTTCAACAATATTTCTAACACCTAAATCATATAACTTTTTCATTTCTTCAATAGTATGTTCTTTACAATCTAATCTACAATCTAAATTCTTCTTAACTCCAGAAAGATCTATGAACATATGTTCATGCATTAAAGTATATCCATCCTTAAGCATACTTCTCCTCCTATTTAGCAACCACTGGAACAAATAAATTAAGTATAAATAATATATTCAATATTATTCCAAATAATATGGTAGCTATAGGTCCAACCGCCATATCAACCAACGGTTTTTTAGATGAT
>NZ_CDRRBS010000060.1:0-7385 GCF_977040545.1 Pseudostreptobacillus sp.
AAATGTTTTTTTAATTCATTAACATCTAATAAATTTTTAAGAACTTTTATTTTAGGATTAGCTTCTAACTCTTTAGCTAATTTTTCAGAACAAAATACTAAATCAAATTTATCTATTATTTTTTTAGATTCTTCAAGACCTGATGATTTAACTTCTTCAACTTCTAATCCAAGTTTTTCAACTAATTCTTTAATATTTTTTTTCATTATCATACTAGTTCCAACACCACTAGCGCATATTGCTAATATTTTCATACTACCACTCTCTTTCTGTTACCTTGTTAAATATTTAACTTACACACTAAGTATATACTATTTAAGATTTGTTGTCAACCTTTTATTAAATTCTTCTTTACTTAACTCTATCACTTTCCCTTTTATGTATATTTTTACACTATTTTCTAGTTCTACAAATTTATCAGCAGATAACTCTAGCATATATAATTTAATCTTTATAGAAGTTATAAAAAACATCATTTGTACAGGAATTTTACCAAATCTATCTTTAATTTCTTCATTCAATTCTTTAAGTTCTTGATAATTTAAAACCTCTGCATATCTTTTATATATCAAAATTCTTTCATTTTGCTCTATATATTCCTTCGGTATATATCCATTATTTTTCATAACAATTTCAACATACCTTAATTCATTAACTTTTTCTCCCTTTATTCTATTTACCTCATTTTTTAACATTTTTAAATAAAGATCATAACCAAACATATCTATAGCACCGTGTTGCTTTTCACCCAAAATTTCTCCAGCACCACGAATATTCAAATCTTCCATAGACAAGATATATCCTCCACCTTCTAGCCCTTCTATCTTATCTAAACTATTATCTTTCATTTTACCTTTTTTTGTCTTATATTCCCCTTCTAAAAGATAACAATAACCTTGTCTTTTACCTCTTCCAACTCTTCCTCTTAATTGATAAATTTGAGATAATCCAAGACTTGTATAATCTTCTATTATTATACTATTTGCGTTAGTTATATCTATTCCATTTTCTATAATCGTAGAAGCTATTAAAACATCAAATTTTCCTTCATCAAAATCATTTATTATGCTCTTGATTTCCTTAGGTGTTAATTGTCCATGTATATATTCAACTTTAATAAACTCAGGTAATATTTCCTTTAATTGTTTTCTTTTCTCAAACATTCCTTTTACATTATTTGTAATATAGAAAACCTGACCATCCCTTGCAAGTTCTTTAAGAATAACATCAGCTATTTCTTCTTGTTTTATTCTTTCGGTTATTATTGGAAGTCTATCCATAGGAGAGGTCATTATTACAGATATATCTCTTATACCTAAAAGAGCTAAATTTAAAGTTCTTGGTATAGGGGTAGCACTTAAAGTTAATAAATGAATATCTGATTTTATTTTCTTTATTTTTTCTTTAGCTGTTACTCCAAATTTTTGTTCTTCATCTATTATTAACAGTCCTAGATTTTTAAACAAAACATCATTTCCTAATAACTTATGTGTTCCAACAACTAAATCTACACTACCATTTTTTAACCCCTCTAATACATCTTTAGTATTCTTTCCTGAAAGTCTTGAAAGGTTTTCTACTCTTAAACCAAACTTTTCAAACCTTTTATGACATCTTTCATAATGCTGATTGGCAAGAACAGTCGTTGGTGCAAGTATTGCACACTGATATCCATTTTCTATAGCTTTAAATGCTGTACGCATAGCAACTTCCGTTTTTCCATACCCTACATCACCTATAAGCAACCTATCCATTAATATCCCACTTTCAAGATCAGATTTAATTTCTTCTACCGCTTTTTTTTGATCTAAAGTCAAATCAAAAGGAAAATCTTCCTCAAATTCTTCTTGCCATACCGTATCTTTTGTATACGGTTCTATTTTTGATAATTTTCTTTGAGCTTGTATATTTACTAATTCCATAGCAAACTTTTCCAAATCTTCTCTTAATCTTTTTTCTTTTCTCCTATACCCTTTAGTTCCTAAAGAATATAGCTTTGGTTCTGTACCTTGATTATTTACATATTTACTTATTCTATCTAATTTTTCAACAGGTATATATAATCTATCGCTATCAGCATATTTAATAGCTAAATAATCTCTATCATTAATATTTTCTATACCTTCATATCTTCCTATTCCAAACTCTATATGTATTACATAATCTCCTGGTAAAATCTGATTTATAGAACTATATTTCAACCCTCTTTTAGCTATATATGATTTTTTATTTCTAATTTCTTCTTGATAATTTCTATCACTACTCTTACTTACTTCAAGAAAATTAGATACTTTCTTTAATCTTTCATACCGTTTTTTTAGGACTTCATTATTATCTCTATCTAAAAGGTAAAGTTGTTCTAATTTAATATCTAATAATTCTTCATTTTCCATTATTATTTCTATATTATTTTTATCAAAAATTTCTAAAAGATCTATTATCTCTTTTTGTAACCCATCCAAATGATTAGAATAAACTCTAAAACTATCTATATTTTTTATAGATTTTTGATCAAAACTTGAAAAATATCTTATACTTTCTAATAATTCATCAAAAAAATCTAATCTTATTGGATTTTCAGAATTACTAGGAAATATATCTATTATATCTCCCCTTATACCAAATTCCCCTTTATTTTCTATGATATAGTTTTCAGTATATCCACCTTCTATTAAAAATTGTTTTATATCTTCTCTTGAATATTCCTCATCTAATTTAAATTCCATATATTTAGCTTTATCAAAAAATACTCTCAATGCTAAATTTATATCTAAAAATAGTATAGATTTACCTTCTTGATTTAAAAAATCTAATATTTCAAGATTTATTCCTACTAATTCAAGTTCAGAATAAGAAGCAAGATTTACATATTTTACTCTATAATCGCTATTTTGTTGTTCTAATATATTATAGTAATAGTCTAAATTTATACTATTTGAAGCAATATACACTACTTTATCTAAACCTAATTTTAAAATATAGCTAGATACATCTTCTTTATTTATCTTTATTTTATTCATAATTAAAATTAACATTACTTTCTATAATTTTTTTTATTCTTTTTTCTAAATTATCTTCAACTAAAGATAGTATTAAAGGATCATCACTTCCTACTTTTATTATTGCACATTTTTTCAATAATTCTTTTTTCTTTAAATCATCAGATTTTTCATTGAAACAAAGTGATATAAGTTTTGAAAAATATTTATCAAATAAAATTTTTCTAGCTTTAACATATATCTTTGAATTATTTGAAATATATTTATCTTTTTCTATTTCCATAATTGCATCTTCTAATTCTCTATCTTTTTTTAATATCAAACAATTTAAACAGTCTTCATCTATTCTTTTATCAAATCCACAAAATTTACATTCTTCTATATTTTTATCATGTTCTTGTGCAAATTTTCTTAATAAACCTAAAAAATACTCTTTTTCCTTTTCACTACTAAACTTCATTTCATTTAAACTGTTATACATAACCATAACTTCATCTAAGGAATATAGATTCTTTTTGTATTCTTCTTCTTTTTTTACAATACTTTTTTTTTCTTCTTCATTTCTTTTAGATATTTTCCCATTCTTATCCATATATACTTTTAGTTCTAATATATTCGTATTATATTTCTTTATTTCAGATAAAATTTCTTGTCTCATTTCTTCTACAGCATATTTAATAACTGGACTATCTACATATATGCTAGAACTCATATCACCTTCGAAATATATACTATGTTGATATATTTTAGGAGATATATATGATTTATAATCAAATTTATTTTTAAAATAATTTTTATTATTATTAAAAATTTCATTTATTTTTTTCATTTATATCTCCTTCCTCCACAATAAATATTTTACCAACTATATTTAAATCCTCTGTTGCAGTTAAAAAACATTGTATTTCTTTTTCTATAAAATAATTTATTATCTGATTTTTTCTATAATTATCAAAAAAAGATGTTATATCATCCATTAAAAATATGGGTTTAATTCCAAACAAATTATTCATCAATTCAATCTCTGAAACTTTTAGAACAAAAACTATTGATTTTTTTTCTCCTTGCGATGAATAATATCTTGCATTTTTACCATTCAATTCAAAAATATATTCATCTTTATGTATTCCATAGTTAGAAAAACCTAATAACAAATCTTGTTTTTCCTTACTTTGTAATAACTTTCTTATTCTTTCTTTTAACTCTTCTTCTGTATCATTTTCATCAGATTTTATAAAATTTTCATATTTTAATTTAAGAGTATGTGTTTCGTTAAATAATTCCTTGTATTTATAATCTAATAACATATTTAATTTTTTTATATATTCTTTTCTAAATATTATTATTTTATAACATAAATCTATATATTGTTCGTTATATATATCATATACATCATTATTTATATTTTTTTCTTTTAATGCCTTATTTCTAACTTTAAGAACTTTAGTATATGTATAAATACATTTTAAATATTCCTTATTTATTTGTGAAATTTCATAATCAAAAAACGACCTCCTAATTGAAGGATGCCCCATAACTAATTCTACATCTTCAGGAATAAAAGAAATTGCTGGTATATCTCCTATATATTCCATATATCTTATCTTTTCTGAATTTTTAAAAAAATGTCTCTCATTTTTTAAAAGATTAACAGAATAGGTATTAAGATTATTTAATTTAATAAATATTTTAGAATCATTTTGATCATATTTTATCATTTCATAATTTTTTTTAGTTCTAAAACTTTTACCTGTAGCTGCAAAATATATAGCTTCCATAAAAGAAGTTTTACCTTGTGCATTCTCTCCATATATTAAATTAAATCCCTTAGAAAGAAAAACTTTTTTATCTTTTAAATTTCTAAAATTAGAAATATATATTTCTCTTATCATTTTACTTCTACTATTTCCCCATTAAATTCAACTTTCATTCCTTTATATATTTTTCTTCCACGTCTAGTTTCTATTTCTCCGTCAACTTTTACATAACCATCTAATATTAAATCTTTCGCTCCACTTCCTGTGTCTACTAAACCTGAATATTTTAGTAATTGATCTAATTTTATATATTCTGTTTTTATTTCTACTTCCATTTTATCCTCCATTTGCTTTTTCTATTAATTTAATATTAAATTCCTTTAGTTTATTTAATATATCACTATATATTTCTAAATATTCCTCTTTTAAATCAGAAATTTCACCTTTTATCATATCTTTATATATAACTGTTTGTTTATGTGTCCTTATATATGAGTACTTATCTAAATTTAATTTAGGATATTTCTCTGGATCTATTGCTATATCATAATATATATCAATATTTTCTTTTTTAGTTATAGTAGAAACCGGTAATATTGTATAATCATTATTTATCGCTTCACCTATTATTAAAACTGGTCTTTGTTTATATAAATTCTTCTTTAATTTAATATCATAAAATGGGAAAATTGCTATACATATCTTACCTATCATAATCTTCGAATTCATCACAGTACATATCCCAAAAACTATCATAAGGTCTTATTTTTTCAGCATCTTCTTTTAAATCAGAAAATTTTATAGTTTTCCCACCTTTAGCATTTATCCAAGCTTTTTCTTTATGAGTTAACATACTCATTTCCCAAGAATCCATTTTACCGTATTGCATTAAAATATTATCTACTATATACTTATTTTTAACTTCTATATCCTTAATTAAAAAGTCAAACTTCTTATTTAAAAACATTCTTACCTTAGGTGATACAGGACCATATTTCCACGCCCTAAATCCTTCATAAAATAGGCATTCACCTGTCATTGCTAAACTTTCTCTTTGTATGAAGTATAGCAATTTATGTAATTTCATTTCATCTATGTTTCCTTCATATTTTTTTATAATATATGAAGCAACATTTAATATACTTTCCATATAACCCCCAATTAATTTAATTTTAAAATATTAATAATTTTATGTCTTCCCTCCCTCTAATTTATTATACCATAATTTAAAAATTTATTTTTTAATTTTTTAGTTATTTTTATATTACATATTATAGAAAAAAGAAAGAAGATAAAATCTTCTTTCTATATATACTATTTTTCAATTCTTGTATATGGTAATAAAGCTATTTGTCTAGCTCTTTTAATTGCTTTAGCTATTTTTCTTTGAATTTTAGCTTCAAGCCCTGTTACTCTTGATGGAGATATTTTCCCTTTATCATTCATAAAGTTTTTTAATAAATCCACATTTTTATAATCTATATCTTCAACCTTAAATTTAACTTTTGGTCTTCTTCTTCTCTTTTTAAATTCAGCAACTGGTTTCATTTCTTCCTCCTATTTCTTAGAATGGGAAGTCATCTTCTGAGTCCACTGGCTCATCAACTACTGTTGGTTCATTTTTTGAAAAATTATTTCCATAATTTCCTTCACTACTTTTAGTTTCAATGAAATCAAAATTATTAACAACAACATCAGTTGTATATCTTGTTTCTCCATTTTTTTCATAACTTCCTGTAGTTATTCTTCCTTGAACTAAGATTCTACTTCCTTTTTTAAAATATTGACTAATAGTTTCTGCTCTTTTTTCCCAAGCAATACAGTTTATGAAATCAACCTCATCTTTATTTGATGTTCCTCTTGAAACTGCAAGTGAAAATCTTGCATAAGCCTTACCTGATTGAGTATAAGTTACTTCAACATCTCTAGTCAATCTTCCTAATAATGATACGTAATTCATAAATTTACCCCCTAATTCTTTTTTCTACCTATTATAATTTTACTATCATGTATTTCATTAAGTACTCAGATATGTTTAATTTAGATTCAACTTCTGGTAATCTTGTACCATCCATAGCGAATTTAGTTAAAACATAATATCCATTTTCTTTTTTCTTAATTGGATATGCTAATTTTCTATCTCCCATTATCTCAGTCTTAACTTCAGTTGCTCCAGCATTTGCTAATACTTCTTCTACTTTCTCAACATTTGCTTTTTTTTCTTCATCTGTTAATTGAGTTGAAAGAATAAACATAATTTCGTAATTTGTCATTTTCTTTTCTCCTTCCCTCTGGATTTTGCCCAACGATTTCTCATAAGGCAGGGTTATTTTTAGTTTACCATAATTTAAATATTTATGTCAATAAAATTATTAAAAATTTAAGTGTAAAGTGTCATTTAAATATGATAATGTATTAAGTAGTTAAAAATGATTATGTTTTAATTATGTAGCTTAATTAATTAGTTTAATTGTATAATATATCTTTAAAATCCTTTAGAAAGTATATGATTAAAATTGGGAAAGACCTAGTTTAAAAAGAGGGGATAACCCCCTCTAATTTAGGTCTATATATTATATATTTTTTGAGACATTTTCATTTTTAATTGATATTTTTTTAATACATTAAT
>NZ_CDRRBS010000061.1:0-7323 GCF_977040545.1 Pseudostreptobacillus sp.
TCAAAATTAAGGTTATTAATAAAATTTTGTATATTTGAAACCTTTTCTATATTAAAGAAATCTCTATATGATTCATCTATATTATATTTATTCATAAAATCATCTATAAGATTTTCTTCTATACCTGGTATTTTTTTATAAACTTTAATTTTATTATCATGTGAAAGTACATATATGTTAGAATTAAAAGGTACTATTTTTTTTATTTCACTTCTAAATACATTCTCAATCTTAACTATATTAAAGTGAATATCAGTAATTATTAACTCTCCTACAGAATTTCCAAAATAATAATATTTATTATCTTCATCATTATCTATATAAGTAATTTTATATTCAGATATATTATATGATGCTTTTACTTCACCTTCTAAAATATCCCATAATTCAACACTTCCATCATCAGTTGATGCAAGAAAATTATATCCAATAATTTTAGAATATATTTGATTAATATTAGAATCTATTTCTATTATTTTTTCTAACTTTTTAATATTAAATATTAATATTTTAATATTATTTTCTAAATTTTTTCTATGTTTAATCAATACATTATCTCCTGAAAGATACATTTTATATATACCCTGACCTAAATCTCTCAATGAATAACTTTTAATATCTTTAGATTCAATATTATATGAATACAAAACATTATTAGATATATATACAACATCACCTGCTGATGTTACCTGTATATTTTCTGTAAATCTATCTAAAATATTTAAGTCTATTTCTTCAATTTTCTTTTTTTTGCTTCCACTAATTTTATGTAGATTAAGATTAGAAATAACATAAAAATCATTACTTTGAAATAATTGATCTTGATACTTTATGAACCTTAAATTCATACTATTCTTCATACTACTTTTTATACTTTTAATTATCTTATTATCACTTAAAAAATTTAAGCTATCACCTGTAAGTATAATATTGGAATTTAATGGATCTATAGCTAAATCAGTTATATTAAAATCATATTTTAAACTACTTTCTAATATTAACTCCATATAATCCCTCCTTATATTTTCAATATTGACACTATTATAGTTGGTACCTTTCCTACAGTATCATTAAAGAATATATTTAATGTGCTAACTATAGAGTTTTTAATTTTATCTATATCCTGTATAGAGTTAATTTCTATATTATTTAACTTATTCTTAATAACTTCTTTTACAGTTTCTAAGCTATATGATGAATTATCATCTTTTTTATATAAAAATCCTTTAGCAAATATTACAGGATCTGTAAATTTACCCTCATCATTTTGTGCTAAAGATACAGTAAGAACACCATTATCTGCTAAAGTTTGTCTTTCTCTAAGTATTTGCTCTTTAACGTTACCTACACTATCTCCATAAATATATACGGCTCCACTTGGAACTCTTCCATTTAAACTGAAACTATCAGGTGTAAGTTCTAATCTTTGTCCATTTTCTGCAAGTATAATATTTTCTTCTTTTATTCCTACCTGCATTGCAAGTTCCTTATGTTTTTTTAACATCACATATTCCCCGTGAACTGGCATAAAATATTTAGGTTTAATCAGATTTAACATTATTTTTTGTTCTTCTTGACAACCATGTCCTGAAACATGTATTCCTACTCCTTTTTCAAATACTACATCTGACTCTCTTTTAAGTAATTGATTAATATTTTTATAAGCAGCTTTTTCATTACCAGGTATAGGTGAACCTGATATTACAACCTTATCATTAGGTCTAAGAGAAATTGATTTATGTGTACCATTTGCAATTCTTGAAAGGACTGCAAGTGGTTCTCCTTGTGTTCCTGTACATATTATCATAACTTTATTTTCTGGCATATTTTCAGCTTGTGTTAAAGGTATTATTATATTCTTAGGTATTTTTAAATATCCAAGTTTAGAACAAATATCAAATATTTTTATCATACTTCTACCATCAATAGCTATTTTTCTTCCATATTTATGAGCTATATATACAATTTGTTGTAATCTATGAACATGTGAAGCAAATGATGCAAGTATTACTCTTCCTTTTGCCTTAGCAACTTCTTCATCTATACTTTTACCTACAGTAGACTCAGATGGTGTATATCCTGGTACTTGAGCATTCGTACTATCTGAAAGTAATAAGTCTACACCTTCTTCACCCATAGCTGCAAGCCTACCAAAATCAAATCCTTCACCTGAAACTGGTGTTAAATCAACTTTAAAATCTCCAGTGTGTAATATTGTACTCGTAGGAGTTTTTACTCTAATTGCATAGCAATCTGCAATAGAATGTGTTACACTTACAAATTCTACTGTAAAATACTTAGAGATTTTTATTTCTTTTCTACCTTTAACAAAAACACACTTAGGTTTTTCAGCTGAAATTCTCTCAAATTTAGAAAGAGCTAACTCTAAGCTCAATCTACCACCATACATTGGTATAGCTGAACCTAATTTTTGATAAAAATAAGGAACTGCACCTATATGATCTTCATGACCATGTGTTATAAGTAAAGCTTTTACCTTATTTACATTAGAAGATAAATAATCAAAACTAGGTATTATTAAATCAACACCTAAATGTTCATCTTCAGGAAATGTTAATCCTGCATCTATAACTATCATTTCATCCCTATATTGTATAACAGTCATATTTTTCCCTATTTCTTCTATTCCACCTAGTGGTATTATATATGTCTTATCTTTAATTGTATCATTATTATTTATAACTTCTTTTTTTTCTTTTACTTTTCTCTTATTTTCTATAACCTTTTTAGATGTTTTTTTCACTTTTTTTTCAACTTTAGTTTCTAAAAAAGTTTCTTTAATTTTCTTATTTAATTCTCTTAATTTAATGCTCATCGCACTATCATCTTTTTTTAATTTAGTCATTTTTCCCCTCTATATCTTTAATTTCCCATCAAGATACATTAATAATACTGATATATCAGCAGGTGTTACTCCTGCTAAACGAGATGCTTGACCTAAAGTATGTGGTTTTCTCTCATTTAGTTTTTGTTTTGCTTCTCCTGTTATCCCTTTTATATCAAAATAATTAAAATCTTCTGGAATTAATTTTTTTTCTAATTTTCTTTGTTTTTCAATCATAGCATTTGCTTTATTTATATATCCTTCATACTTAACATGAACTTCAATTTGATATTCCGTATCTGAATCAAAATTAATATTTTCCATATTTTCAATATCTAAAGAAATATATTTAATATCATCATAAGTAAATTTAGGTCTACGTAATAATTCTTTTAAATTAGTTCCACTTTTTAAACTTTCATCATACTTTTCTAATACCTCTACTAATTTTTTATTACTTATTCCTAATTTAGTATTCTCTAATATTTCCACTGTCCTCATTACATTTTCTTCTTTTTTTATAACCTTAGAATATTTTTCATCACTTACAAGTCCTATTTCATGACCTATTTTAGATAATCTTAAATCTGCATTATCTTCTCTCAATATTAATCTATACTCAGATCTTGCTGTAAACATTCTATACGGCTCTTCTATATCTTTAGTTATTAAATCATCTATTAAAGTAGCTATATATGAGCTATCTCTTTCAAGAAGTAAAGGTTCACTACCTTTTAATGATAATGCAGCATTAATACCTGCTATTAAACCTTGTACAGCTGCTTCTTCATATCCACTAGTTCCATTTATTTGTCCAGCAAGATATAGCCCCTTAACTTTTTTAGTTTCTAATGTATAGTCTAATTCTGATGCACTAACAAAATCATATTCTACGGCATATCCATATCTCATTATACGAGCATGTTCAAGTCCTTTTATACTATTAACCATTTCTTGTTGCAAATCAGCTGGATATGAAGTAGAAAGACCTGAAATATATACTTCATTTGTATCAAATCCTTCTGGTTCTAAAAATAAATGATGAGAATCTTTATCTTTAAATTTAACCACTTTATCTTCTATAGATGGGCAATATCTAGGCCCTACTGAGTCTTTAATAGTTCCATTAAATAATGGAGATTTATCTAAATTATCTCTTATTATTCTATGTAAATCTAAATCTGTTCTTGTGATATAACAAGAAAGTTGTTTAGTAGATAATATATCTTCATCAATACTTGAATTTGAAAATTTAAGAACCTTATTAACTTCTCCTGGTTGTTCTTCCAAACTATCTAAATTTATAGTTCTTAAATCTATTCTTGGTGATGTACCTGTTTTAAATCTTCTAACATTCAAACCTAATTCTAATAACGATTTAGTTAAATCTTTAGCTGAAAGTTCCCCCATTCTTCCACCTTCCAATATTTTATCACCAACATACAAAAGACCATTTAAAAATGTACCTGTACATATTATCAATTTCTCACATTCAAACTCTAAACCATTCTTAGTCTTAACACCTTTTACTATATATCTTCCATCTATACTATCATATATAATTTCTGTGACTATATCTTGTATAACATCTAAATTTTCTTGATTTTCTACAATTTTTTTCATATTTCTAGCATATATTTTTCTATCAGCTTGTGCTCTTAACGATCTAACTGCTGGTCCTTTTTTTGTATTAAGTATTCTCATTTGAACAAAAGACTTATCTATAGTTTTCGACATTTGTCCACCAAGTGCATCCAATTCTTTAACTAAATGACTTTTAGCTGGTCCACCTATAGATGGATTACAAGACATTACTCCTATGTTATCTAAAGTTATTGTAAACATAGCTGTACTCTGACCAAGTCTTGCACTTGCAAGTGCTGCCTCAATACCTGCGTGTCCTGCACCCACAACTAAAACTTTATACTTTTTCATTTAAATTTTTATTCTCCTTTCTACTTTATTAATATCTTAAAAAAACTAATAAAATTCTATATATTATTATATTTTTAAAAACATTAATTTTAGTAATAAGGACAATCAAAAGATTGTCCTTATTTTAATTATAACTCATTTAAAATTTTTGAAACATGTTGTGTTGCTAATATTAATTTTATTTTATCTTTTGCATCTTCAAAAGTTGCTTCTTTAAATGGTATATCACTAGTCTTTTGAATTACAGCAAAGAATTTATCATTTTTAAATTCAATAGTTTCTCCTACATTTGCAGCAAATAGTTTTTTATTAATATCTTTATTATATCCTATTATTGGTAATACATTTTCTTCTTGTATTCCTGCAAAGCTTTCTATTTTAAATTCTTTATACTTACCTGTTTTATCTTCTTTTATACTATCCCAAGTAACTTTATTATTATTAATATCATCTATTAAATTTAATACAGTTTTTTTAGCTGCTTCACGAGAAGAATCACCTATACGTGTTGAAATCAATATATGTCTTAATTCAGCAATATTTGAATTTGAACTATCTTTAGATACTACATATATAATATGATAACCAAATTGAGTTTTAACTGGTCCTACAATTTCTCCAGGTTTTGCTGCTGCTACTGCATCTCTAAATTCTGTAACATAATTAGAAATATCTGCTTTTCCTAAACTTCCACCATTTTTTTTACTTCCTGGATCCTCTGATAATTCTTTAGCTTTAGCTGCAAAATTATCCTTAGTTAATGTTTTCATTAAATTTTTAACGTATTTTTCTGTTTCTTTTTCATCCTCACTAGTTGCTTTATATTCAAATGCTACTATTTGTCCTCCTACACTATGAGGAGTATTGAAAGTAGATTTAGTTGAATTAAATACAGCTTTCATTTCATTTTCATCAGCTTTATATGTAGCAAATAAATATTGGATATAATCATTTGCTATATATTTTAATTGTTGTTTAGGTAATAAATCTTCATTTAATTTAAGACCATCTGCTAAAGCTTTATCTTTTAATTTAATTTGACTATTTAATCCCTTTTTTAAATCTTCTTTTACATAAGATATAAATGTATCATCATATCCTGTTGGACTTGCTACATAACTATTTACTAAATCATTAATTACATCATATTCTTTATAAACATATATATCTTGTTCAAAGAATGTAGTATTTAATTTATCTACTATAGCTTGTATATCATCACTATATACTTTATATTTAGCGTTATCATATATACCTTGAACTAAAGATTCAATGTATATTTCACCTTTTTCATTTAAAATAAGTTGTTTTACTTCTTCTTTTGATTCTTCAAAAGTTTTACCTTGGAAATCATCAAATTTTAATCTATCATATCTTTGTTTAATTTCTTCATCAGTAACCTTTATTTTACTTTCAACAATTTCTAATCTTTTTTGATTTAATAAGAAACTCTTAATTTGATCTCTTAAAGATTCAACTGTAATACCTTGAGCATTTAACCCTGCAACTAATTGCTTAGCACCTCCAACTTGATCTTCAAGTTCTTTATATTTTGTATCTATATCTGCTTTTGAAACTTTAGCTCCTAATTGTTTAGTTAATAACTTATTAGTTGCTTCCAATATTAAATTATTCAAAACATATTCCTTAATTACTTCATCTGGTAATTCAATTTTTTTTGTTTCAGAATTTTTATCTTTATTATCACCTTCTGGTGTAGCAACTACTAATTGTTTTAATTGAGTATTTACTTCTTTATATAATTTATCAAAATCTTCTTTATATATCTTTTCACCATCTATTTTTAATAATACAGTTTTACTTTCTCTATTAAATAAAAATGCGTATCCTTGAATTGCAATAGGTATTATCATACATAAAGCTATAATTATAGTTATAATCTTCATGGAATTACCCATTTTTCTCATTGCCATTATCTTTCCTCCTATTTTAAATTATATCTACTTTTTATATTTTAGACATATATTATTATATCACTTAAATATTTAAATTTCAATATTTATACATTATATTTATCTTTGTTAATATTTCTTTTTGTGTAATCTCCAAAAGTTTAACTCCTGTAGTTTTGCAGATATATCTGAATTAACAACTGAAATATCATTACTTAATTCTAATTTTGAAGCTGTCATATTAAGTATTGCTTTTATTCCACTATTAACAATATTTTCAGCAACAACTTGAGCATATTCACTATTAACCGCAAGTATAGCTGAATGTATATTATTTTCTTCAATAAAAGTAGCACATTCTTCAACATCTCTAACTATTAAATTAGATTCTTCTATTTTAACTCCAATTTTTCTAGGATCTTTTTCAAATATTCCAACTAATTTAAATCCTTTACCAAGTACATCAATATTTGAAGCTATCATTGTTCCCATTTTACCATAACCTACTAGAATTAAATCATTAGTTTTATCTATACCTAAAATAGCTTCTATCATTTCTATAAGTTTTACAATATTGTATCCCTTTCCTCTAACCCCAAATTCTCCAAAAGTAGATAAATCTTTTCTAAC
>NZ_CDRRBS010000062.1:0-7149 GCF_977040545.1 Pseudostreptobacillus sp.
TTTATAGTTCTTTCATCGTAAATATAAAAAGAAAGATCATCTAAAAACTTTATTTTTTCATTAGAAATATATTGTTCTAAATCCGTTAATCTAGAAAAAGCATTAAATTTATTTGTTTTATATAAAATTGGAATTGTTATATCAAAAAATTTGCTTTTATCTTCAGGATTGATAAAAATAGTTTCATTACATGAAAATACAAATTTATATATCTCTTTATTTCTATAATTAAGCAAGTTATTAATTAATCTCAATTCATAAAATATAATTTTTTTATCATTAGATTTCAATCTTTCTATATCCTCAAAAACAAATATTGTATTTTCTGAATTTTCAAATAAATATACTATTTCTGAAATATTTTTGTCAAAATAATTTTCATCATCTTTTTCATTATTTTCAAAACTATAATCCCTAATTTTAATTTTATTAAATTCTAAATAATTCAATATTTTTTTTATATTTAGTATTAAAAACGGAAATAATAATGCTAATAAGCAAATCAAATATTTTAACTTTAAAATTTTATATAATATAAATAAAAATATATTAATATAAATAATTATAATTGTTATAATATCCAATTTTCTAATAATTTTAAATTTTGTTTTCCAAATTTTTTTAGAATCAAGTTGTATAAGTAAATTATTTAATATTTTTTTTCTTATATGTTTTTACACTTCTTCATCAGATTTATGATTTTTAATATCATAATCATCTATTAGCAAAGATATATTTATATACTTTTTATTTTTTTGTTTTAAATAGCTCTTTATTAAACTTGTTTTTCCACTTCCATAGCCACCTATTATTCCTATATTAAATATATTACTATCATTAAATGAAAAATTTAGAATTTCCTCATATTGTGATATATCAGCCTCATCAGTTGGACCTAAGTTTTGATATTTCAGTTCATTTTCTTCAAAATTCAACATTATCACCTCATATTTAAATTTTATATATAATTAGAAAATTCATCAATTTCTTTATAAAATAGATTTAAATCATTAATTCGTTTTCCTTTATGTTCTCTTTTTAAATATTCATTCAATAATTTTTCACTATTTTTTTCTATATTTAATCTCTCACTTTTATCATTATTGTATTCAAAATATCTAAATTCTATATCTATATAAAATAATCTTTCTTTAAATTTATTAAATATATTTTTGAAATCACTATAATCTAATTCCGATAATGAATGACCAAATATTATAATTTTATTTATATCATTTGGTAATTCATTTAAATATTTTTTATTTATTGTTTTATTTTCATCATATCTATTTTCTTTTACAAAAAGATTATATTTTTCTGGATATTCTCCATAAAATCCTATACCAAAAATAGGTTCTTTAAACGTTCCATGTATATTAAAAAAATTAGTATCATTAAACTCAGAAAAAAGACATTTCAAATAAGTAGTATAATTAAAAGATATAACATATACTTCTTGATTTTTTAAATTAAAAAAATTATATATTTTATTTTCAAATTCATTTTTTTTATGAATAGCCCAAAAATCTCTGGTCGATATAAAATTATTACCAAAGTTATGTTCAAACTCTTTTAAATGATTCAATAAATATATTTTATATTCTATATTGTTTTTTATACAAGCATCTATCATTTTAATAAACTCTTTATATTTTTCTGAAGTTTTATTAAATTCCAAATAATCTGTGACTACATCTACATAATCTTTAATTTTATTTTCTAAATCTTTCCACATTTTTATATTGTCCTTAACATCTGGAGAAGAAATTAAAAATTGAAAAAATAAATTATCTCTAAATCTTGGTTCTAATCTTTTAAAGTCAATTTTATGTTTTTTTACTTCTTCATTACAAACATTTTTTCCTTCATTTTCTAAATTCTCATTATATGATTTCCAATCTACCTCAAATAAAAAACTCATATAATAACTTGTTTGTAATCCCATAAATAAATCAAATCCATTTCCCAATATAAAAAGTGTTTTATTCATATTTTCTTGCATATTTTCTTGTATAATAATCTATATGTATAGTTATATATTATTTATCATACTCTCCTTTCTTTATTATATTATAACAAACAATAACTACCTTCATATCATATAACAACATATTTAACAAAATAGTAAACCACAGGCATTACAAACATTGCACTATCAAATCTATCAAGAAATCCTCCATGTCCAAGTAAAATAGTCCCACTATCCTTAACTCCAAATTCTCTTTTTAATTTAGATTCAAATAAATCTCCAAGAACTGAAAATAAAGCTATTAATATAGATAATATAATCGCTTCATTTAAAGTTATTTTATCAAATAAATCAGCTTTAAATAATTTTCTATATATATATATAAAACTATAAGTTGATATAAATACTCCTAATATCCCTCCTATAAATCCTTCTATAGATTTTTTAGGACTAATTTTTTCTGAAAGTCTAGTTCTAAATATTTTACCACCAATTAATACTCCCACTATATATGCTAATGTATCACAAGCCCATATAGAAATAAAAGTATAAAGCAGCATAATTTTACCATTATGGAATTCTTCTCTTATTATCATCATATATGATAAGAAGAAGGCAATATATATAATCCCTAATAAAGTATACATTAATTCTTCTGTAGAATTTTTAATTTTTGAACCCAATATTTGAAGTATAGCTATAGCCATAAGGCTAAATATAACAAAAGCTCCACTATCAAAAGCTATTTCAGTTTTATAATTAAATATTCTTAAATATCTAAATAAAATGCTTATATCATGTTTAAAATATATTAAAATAGGTAAAGATACACCTAGCATTATTCCCGTTTTATAATAAACTCCTTTACCTTTATTTCTAAGTATTGTATAAAATTCATACATAGAAATACCTATAACTATTATATTAAAAATTAAAAATGTTATATCTCCTGAAAGAAAAACATAAATCAAAATTGGTACCGTTAAAATTATAACCAACAATCTACTTAACATACTTCACCTCTATTCTTCTACATTTCCATATCTTCTATCTCTATTACAAAAGCTATTTATTGATTTATCTAACTCTTTTTCATCAAAATCTGGCCAAAGTAAATCACTAACATATATCTCTGAATAAGCTATTTGCCATAACATGTAGTTACTTATTCTAAATTCCCCTCCAGTTCTAATTAGTAAATCAGGATTAGGAATAAATGAATTGTATAAATTTTTAGATATATTATCTTCTGTAATATCTTCTCCATTTTCTATTGTTTTTTTAACACTTTCTAATATATCTAATCTTCCACCATAATTAAAACATATATTAAGTACAATACCTGTGTTATTTTTCAGTTTATTTGTGATTTCATCTATGGTTTCATTTAAGGATTTACTTAACCTTTCTCTATTACCACTTATTACAAGTCTAACATTTTGTTCCATAAAATCATTAAACTTATTCTTTAAATATTTATTAAATAACATAAGTATAGTTTCAACCTCTAATCTTGGTCTATTCCAATTTTCAGTAGAAAAAGCATAAACACTTAAATATTTAATTCCTAATTTATCAGAATATTTTAATATTTTTTCTAATGTTTCAACCCCTTTTTTATGCCCTTCAGTTCTTATCATCCCTCTTTTTTTTGCCCATCTACCATTTCCATCCATTATTATTGCTATATGTTTCGGAAGTTTATTATTCATATAATTTTGTGATATACTCATTTCTTTCCCTCTCATTTTTATAAACAAAAATTGGTGACTCCATAACAAAACCAGATTTAACATTTTTCATTATTTCTATCATTGAAATCAATGAACTATCATCATTATACTTAGTATATACTGGTTTCAATCTTTTTATTTCCATATTAGTTCCATTAATATATCCAAGTATTTCCATTAATCTTTCTGTTCTAAATATTAAATAAAGAGAAGCTCTATTTTTAAGTAATACTCTAGATATATCTATAACTTTCTTTATAGATAAAGTATTTTCAAACCTTGCATCATTAATACTAGTCATATTTCTCATATTTTCGATATTTTTTTCTTCAAAATATGGAGGATTTGAAACTATTATATCAAAAGTTTGTTCTTTAAATATTTCTTTATAATTATTTATATCCATATTTATATATTCTAAGTTATCTAATTTTGCATTTTTTCTATTTTCTTGTGATACTATATACGATTCTTCATTCAATTCTACTCCATATACTTTTGCTTTTGATTTTCTAGCAAGTATCATAGAAATTATTCCAAATCCTGATCCTATATCTAATATATTCTTACTTCTTCCATTTATTCTAACAAAATCTGCTAACAAAAGAGAATCTAAAGTTGTTGATTGTAAGCCTTTCTTTTGTATTAAATCAAATCCTGAAATTTTTACAATATATTTATCATCCATTTTTCTCCAATCTGTATATAAATTATATCATAGTTATATATAAATGTACAAATAAAATAAAAAGACTTGCTATATATATAACAAGCCTTACTATCTATTTAACATCCTTATTTAAAAACCAATATGATAATCCTACTACAAATCCTCCACCTAAGAAATTTCCTATAGTAACAAAGAAGAAATTATATAATACTCCTAATAAAGTAACTCCTTCTGCACCATGCATTAATGCAAGTGGTAAATATAACATATTTGCAACAACGTGATCATAACCTAAAACTATAAATAACATTATAGGGAACCATACAGTAAACGCTTTAGAAACTCCATCTTTTGACATATATCCTCCAAGACAAGCACTACTTACTAAAACATTACATAATATTCCTTTTAATATTAAATCATAAGCTCCTGTATTAACTTTATGCTCTGCCATATGTGATAATAATTTTACACCTGCTTCACTTAAAGTTCCTGTTTCGTATGATATGTAAGCTATTATTACTGAACCTATTAAATTGAATATCCAAACTAATGCAAGTATTTCAAACATCTTTTTCCAACTTATTTTTTTATCAAATACACTTACTACCATTAAACAATTACTAGTAAATAATTCAAATCCAAGTAAAACAATTAATATCAGTCCTACTGGGAAAACTGACGCTCCTATGAATTTAGCTACTCCTGCATTAGTTTCTATAAGATCTGCTGAAACTAAAATATTTCCTACTGCTCCAAATGCAATAGCCATTCCTGCAAGTATTGCTGAAATATATAACTTTGGACCTTTCATTTCTTCTCTTTTATGCGTTGCGTGTATAATATATTCTAACAACTCTTTTGATGTTTTTAGCATATACTACTCCTTTCAAATTTTATTCAAATAAAGTATAGCATAAATTTTATAGCTTGTTCAATAATTATTTATCTAAAACCATTTTTCTATCTTTAAAATATTTAATAGAAAAAATACTAAAGTATATTATTATAAAAGCAAGTAATTTAATAACTATTTCTATTCTATTATTTTCAATATTAATCATATTTTCTATTATAAATATACAAATAAAAGAATCTATTAATGATATTAATATAAATTTAAAGTATTTTATTATATCTATTTTTATATATCTCTTATGTAAAGAGATAAATAAAATTACAAAATTCACCATAGCTGAAAATGATGTTGCAAAAGTCAATCCCCTATGAGCAAATTTTTGATACAATAAATAATCTAATAATATATTTAAACCTATACCTACAAAAGAAGATATTACTGGTAATTTTCTATCCTTTTGTGCATAATGTGCTCTCGTTAATAAATGTATACTAGAAAAAAATATTAAACCCAATCCATAAAACTGTAATATTTCTGAAGTAACTTGTACACTTTTTTCATCAAATTTTCCATAATTAAACAATAACATTATTATTTCTTTTGAATAATATATCAATCCCAAACTAGATGGAATTATTAATATAGCCAGAAAATGTAGTCCTCTTTGTATAGTATTTCTAAACAACTCATTATCTTTTTTAACAACAGATCTAGATAAACTTGGAAATATAACCACTGATAGTGATACAGCAAAAACTCCAACTGGTAATAAGTACAATCTTGATGCATAATTTATCGCACTAATCGTCCCTATAGGTAGGGCTCCAGCAAAACTTGTATCCACTAATTCATTTATTTGATATCCAAATATTCCTATTAAAGTTGGTATCATAATAATTAAAAATTTTTTTACATAAGGATCTTTATAATTAAAAATAAAGCTATATTTTTTCATTATTCCAAAAAAAGATGGTAATTGTATTAATACTTGAAACAATCCTGAAAGTAAAAAAGAAATACCAAGGCCATATATACCTATAGTATTTTTTGAAATAAATGATCCTATTATAGTTAAATTGAATACAACTCCAACTAAAGTTGAAATATAGAATTTTCCATAATTATTCAATAATGATGAAACCAATCCTGAAATAGATATAAATAGTAAATAAAAGGACATTATTTTTAATAAATCTGAAGCTAATCCCAATCTTTCTCCTGATTTAAATCCTAAAATATATTTTAATATAAACCCTGAAAATAACATCATTATAACCGACATTGTAAATGAAAAAGATATTAAAAGATTTGTAATATTAAATACAAATTCATTAGCTCTTTCAACATTTTTTTCTTCTTTAATTTCATCATAAATAGGTATAAAAGCCGTTCCAAGTGAACCCTCACCTAATAAAGTTGTAAAAAAATTAGCTATTCTTGATGCTGCAAAATAAGCATCGGTACTTCCTGTAGCTCCAAAATATGTTGCAATTACAACCTCTCTTACAAGTCCTAATATACGACTTAACATATTTATAACCATTACTATAAGGCTAGACTTAAATAATCCACCTCTTTTAACATTATTTGACATCTTTATCCCTTCTAATATAAAAATCATTATTTTCTTGATATATATCAATTTCTCCATTTTTATATAAATCTAATATTGCTAAAAAGAAACTAACTATTCTAATTCTAGAGAAATTCCCCTTAAATAAGCTAGAAAAACTAAAACTATCATCTTTAATAAAATTATTATTAATTTCTTTTAATGCTTCTTCTACACTAAATTCTTCAATAACTTGTATATGAATTCTTTCTTTCATTTCTTTATTATTAAATAATTCTTTAAATATACTTCTTATCATATCTATATTAATATCTTCCAATGAATATTCAATAGCTTCCTTAACTC
>NZ_CDRRBS010000063.1:0-7049 GCF_977040545.1 Pseudostreptobacillus sp.
AGAATAAGAAATATTATCATTTATAATTCTTTTTTGTTGTTCTTTATATTCTTCAGGTTTTTCATTTTTATATTTTAATTTCAAAAAATCATTTTCATATTTATAAAATAAATCTAAAGAATTTCTATCATATATTCTACGTTCATACATTTCATTTAACAGTTCTAACCCTGAATTATAATTTAAAGTAAGTGAATAATATTCAAGAATAATATTTGCAAATATTGAACGTCTATTTTCTAATTCAAAATTAGGTAAAATATAATTTTCAAATTCATTAAATTGTTTATATTTAAATAAAATTTTAGATATTTCTATCAGTATTTCTAAATTATTATTACAATGTTTTATAGCTTTAAGTATATATTCGTTAGCTTTAGAATAATTTAAATTTTCATATTCTAAAAGAGCAAAATCTATAGACAATCTATATGCATTAGATATACTAGTTACTATATCTTTTATATTTTCAATCTCTTCATGAGTTTTATTTGGCATAAATTTATAAAACTCTTTTATTAGTTTTGAACTATTAGGAAATTTATATATTCCATCTATTACAGCATTTTCATATTCTAAATTATTTGATAATTTTTCATATGATTTTGCATAATAATAGTATAAATCAGAACTTAAATCAAATCCATCTTCATTATATTTTTCAAACAAATTAATAACCTCATCATAAGCTCCTGAATTATAGTATATTTCAATTATAATTTCTGTTGATCTTAGAGATTCTAAATCATTTTCTCTAAATCTTAAACTATATTCTAATATTTCCTTATATATATTATAATTTAAAGCCTCAACTAATAAAGTATAAATTATTTCTTTATTATCTTTATTTTGATTTAATTGAGGTTTAAGAAACTTTTTAATCCATTGTTCTTGTTCTACTTCTATTTCTTTATTTAATTTTTCATCATAAATCTTTATTTTAGGTTTTTCTTCCATACTAGTATTCTTATTCTTAAATATATTCCAGAACATTTTATCCCTCCTGTTATTTTATAACTTTATCTATTATACCCCCACCAAGACAAATATCACCATTATATATAACTGCTACTTGCCCCAATGTCACTGCTCTTTGTGGTTCCTCAAAATCTATTCTATATTCTTCATCATTTATCTTACTAATAACAGCTTTCACATCTTTTTGTCTATATCTAAATTTAACTCCACATTCAAATGGAAATTTTATAGAATTTATAAAATTAAAATTATTAGCTATTAACCCTTTAGAATAAAGTAATTTATCATCCCCTTGAGCTACTACTAATTCGTTAGTTTCAAGTTTTTTATCAACTACAAAATAAGGTTCACCTGTTCCATCTTTTGAATTTCCAAGTCCTATTCCTTTTCTTTGACCTATAGTATAATACATTAAGCCATTATGTATACCTAGTTTTTTACCATTTATATCTACTATATCACCTTTTTGTGCTGGTATATATTTACTCAAAAATTCATTAAAATTTCTTTCTCCTATAAAACATATACCTGTAGAATCCTTTTTATTAGCTGTTTTCAAATCATATTTTTGTGCAATTTCTCTTATTTCACTTTTTTTATAATCTCCTAAAGGAAATAAAACCTTTTCTAATTGTTTTTGCGTTAATCCACTCAAAAAATATGTTTGATCCTTATTATCATCAAGACCTTTTAACATTACTTTTTGACCATCTTTATCTTCTATAAGTCTAGCATAATGTCCAGTTGCTATATAATCAGCTCCTAATTTTTCAGCATATTCCAAAAACGCTTTAAACTTAATCTCCTTATTACACATAACATCAGGATTAGGTGTTCTTGCAAGTCTATATTCTGATAAAAAATATTCAAATACTCTTTCCCAATATTCTTTAACAAAATTAATAGAATAATATGGTATTCCTAATTGTTCAGCAACAGAAACAACATCTTTATAATCTTCATCTGCCATACAAACACCATTTTCATCTTCTTCATCCCAATTTTTCATGAATACACCTATAACTTCATAACCTTGCTCTTTTAACAATATTGCGGCTACTGATGAATCAACACCTCCTGACATTCCTAAAACAACTCTTTTTTTCATATTTATTCCAACTTTCTTTTTTTATTATTATTAGTTATATTATACAACTTTTTTCAATTTTTTTCTAGTATAAACCTTAATAAAAAGGCACCCTAAGGCACCTTCTACTTCAATTCATTTAACCCCTTTATCAACTCTTCATAATTATTTAAAGTTAATAATTTTTCATAATTGTAGTTTTTATAAGTTTTTTCTAAATAGTAATTTATAAACTTACGAATTTCAGGATTAAATATACAATTATCTTCTCTAAATACATTTATATACTCTATTAACCCATTTATTCGTTTTTCATCATCAATATTTAATATATTTCCACTCATAATATATTCTTTTATATCATTAATAAGCCATGGATTTCCTAGTATTCCTCTTGCTAACATAATACCATCTACTCCACTAAATCTTATTTTATCTACTGCATCCTCTAAGGTAAATATATCTCCATTTCCTATAACTGGTATAGAAACACTTTCTTTAACTTCTTTAATATAGTTCCAATTAGCTAAACCATTATAAAGTTCACTTCTTGTTCTACCATGTACTGTTATATGATCACATTTTAATTCCTGAGCAATTTTTGCGATTTCTAAATGTTTATTAGCTTCTTCATAGCCCAGTCTTATTTTAAGAGAAATCTTTGTTTCAGGTTTTAAAACTTCTCTTAGAGAATATAAAATACGTTTAATTTTATCTGGTTCTTTTAAAAGAGTTGCCCCACTTCCGTTACTAACTATTTTTTTCATAGGACAACCACAATTTAAGTTTATATGATCTGCCCCGATATTTTCAATATATTTTGCACAATTATTTAATCTTTCTATATTTTCACCAAATATTTGTACAGCATTACCTTTTCTTAATTTCAAAATTTTAGGAATTTCTTTAGTATTATACATAGCTAAATTATTTGAACTTATCATTTCTGTAAAAATTAAGTCAGCAGAAAATTTTTCCATATATCTTCTAAAAGAATAATCACTAACACCTGCCATAGGTGCTATATATATTTTTGTATTATTCATTTATAGCTTTCATGACAACTTCAAGTGCAGCATCATAATTTAATTCAGTCTTTATTTCTTTAGCCACTTCTTTATATGCTATTTGTCCTTTTTTATCTATAACAAATACAGCTCTTGCTAATAATCTTAATTCTTTCAATAACATACCATAATTATTTGCAAATTCTAAATCTCTATGATCTGATAAAGTTATAGCATTATTAATTCCATTTGCTGCACAAAATCTCCCTAATGCAAAAGGTAAATCATTTGATATTGTAATTATTGAAACTTCATCTTCATATTTAGCAAGCTCATTATTAAACTTAGCCGCTTGTATAGCACATATACCTGTATCAATTGATGGAAAAGATGTAAGAACTACAACCTTACCTAAAAACTGTTCTAAACTAACTTCTTCCAAATTTTTATTAATAGCTTTAAACATAGGAGCTTTTTCTCCTACTTTTACCTCATTCCCAATTAATGTTAAAGGATTTCCACCCATTGTAATATTCATTTTTACCTCCAAATTTTCTTATTTTATAATTAAAGTATACTATATTCAATTCTTTATTACAACTTATTTGTTATATCAAACAAAATATTGTATAATCTAGATATATTTATTTGGAGATGATAACATGAAAATAGAAATATGTGCTGGAAATATCGAAGATATTATTATTGCAAATAATTTTAAAAATATAGCTCGTATAGAATTAAATCAAGGTTTAAGTACAGGCGGTTTAACTCCCAGTTTCTCACTTGTTAAAAATGCACTTAAGTTATCTAAACATAAAATTATTGTAATGATTAGGTTAAGAGAAGGTTCTTTTTCATATACCGAAAATGAATTTAATATAATGTATGATGATGCTAAAACTTTTCTTGAACTCGGTGTAGATGGTATAGTTTTTGGATTTCTTGATAATAACTTAGATATAGATATAAATAAAACCAAAAAAATGATAGAACTCGCTCATAAATATAAAAAAGAAGCAATTTTTCATAGAGCAATAGATGTAACTTCTGATTATATTAAAAGTATTACAAATTTAAAAAACATGAATATAGATAGAATTCTTAGTTCAGGTCATGAAATGAATGCTATAATAGGATTAGACAATTTAATAAAAGCAAAAAAAATATTTGATAAAATATTACCTGGTAGTGGTATAAATCAAAAAAACTTAGAAGAGTTTAAAAAAATGGGATTTTTAGAAGTACATGGTAGTTTTTCTAAATCAATAAAAAATGAATATATAATTGATTTTGGAACTTATACTAAAACATCAGAAAATATTATAAATAGCTTGACTTTATAGTATTTTGATATTAAAATATACTAGCGAGGTGAATATTTTGAAAAATAATTTAGAGAAAAAAAGTTTAATAGAAAAAAAAGAATTTGTTATAGAAAAATCTGCTGATCTTTTTTTTAGAAATGGTTATGTCAATACTGGTTTAAACGATATACTTAAAGCATGTGATATTGCAAAAGGTTCTTTTTATTATTACTTTTCAAGTAAAGATGAAGTTTTATTAAAAGTAATCGACTTTCAAAAAGATAAAATAATATCTTTATTTTCTGAAACAGTTGATGATTTATCTATTTTTAAATTAAAATCTTTCTTTTCAAAATATTTTGAAAATATTGCAATAATAAAAAATAGTGATAATAGTATTTTTTATGCTGGTTCTCCATTAGGGAATTTAAATTCTGAAATGTCTAATATAAATGAAGAAATTAATCATAAAATAAAAGAAGCTTATTTTGAAATAGAAAATACTCTTTCTCTATTCCTTCAAACTTTAGGACATGTGCACTCTAAATACCAATCTAATAATATTGTATTATATTCTGAATTGCTATTAAACAATCTTGAAGGAACTTGTTTAAAATTAAAAAGAATGAAAAATAGCTCACCTATAGAAGAATTTTTAATGTTTTTTGATTTAATAATAGAAAAAATGATAAATGATAAAAGCTACTAAATAGTAGCTTTTTATTTTTCATACTCTTCAGTAGTGTATTTCACTACCTTCCCATCTTCATTTATATTCAAATGATGTAGTTTATTTACACCATAAAGTGTTACATACCACATTCCATATCCTCTTTTAATAATTTTTGCATCCTTATATTCTATAACTTCTCCAACTCTATCTTTAACATATTCTGAAGCAAACGATGTTACCTCCTTAACATTATATTTAGACATTGGAGTTTTTATACTATAACATGAAAAAATATTAAATAAAAATATTATACTAATTAATATTTTACGCATTCTCATCACCTCTTAATTTGTTTATAACTTTATCTAATATCTCATTTATTTCACCTTTAAATCTAAAACCTGCTGCTAATTTATGTCCTCCTCCATTAAAATTTGAAGCTAATTTATTAACATCTACATTTTTAGATCTAAAACTCCCTTTCCAATTTAAATTTTCATCTTGTCTTACAAACATAGAAACCTCAACATCTTCTATACCTGCTAATAATTCTGATATACCATCTGTTTCATCATCTGTCAAACCTAAATTATCCATTTCAGATTTTGTTAAAATAAAATATGCAAATCCAATATCATCAATATATTTAAATTCTTGTAAAGCTTTACCAAAAATTTTGGCTTTTCCTACACTTCTAGAAAATAAGATACTTGATATTTCTCTGTTATTTATACCAGTTTCCATCAATTTAGAAGATATATAAAAAGTGTCTTTAGTAACATTTGAATGTCTAAAATTACCTGTATCATTTATTATTCCTAAATACATAAACTTAGCAATTTGACTATCTAATTCTATATCAAAAATTTCTAAAAATTTATACAATAATTCAGATGCAGAAGATATATCTTCAACATAATTAATATTTAAATATTTTGTATTACTAACATGATGATCTATATTTATAGTATTTTTTGCTATTTTAAATATTTCATTATTAATTGCTGCTCTTTCTATGTTAGCTGTATCTAACATAATAACTAATTCTACATCGTTTTCATCATATTCTGATTTCAATAACTTACTTTCTTCAAATTTTTTGATAAATTTTGGTAATTCATATTGAACTACTATATCCACATTTTTAATTGGATTATATTTTTCTATCATAAATTTAAAAGCAAACAAAGCACCAAAAGCATCACCATCTGGATTAACATGTGCTGATAATATAATATTATTATACTTATCTATTTCTTCTTTAATTTTATTTAACATTACTTCTCCTATTTTTTCTTTATAATATTTTTATAATCATCAAGAGTAATTTCATTACCTTGTTTCATTTTTAATTTTGTAACTTTATTAACTAATCCTCTTGGATTATTAAGTAGTGCCCCAACTCCTCTTATTGTATTTATATGATTTATTGCTATAGCTATAGCATCTGCAGCATCATCAGGTTTAGGTATTTCACTAAGTTTTAAAATAATCTTAGTCATTTCCTGTACTTGTTTTTTACTCGCTCTACCATATCCTGTAATTCCTGTTTTAACTTGTAATGGGGTGTAATTATATATATCTAATCCCGATAATTGTGCTTTAAGTATTATAACTCCACGAGATTGAGCAACACTAATTATTGTTTTTTGATTTTTAAAAAAGAATAATTCTTCTATTGCCATATGATCTGGCTTATATAAATTTATTAAACTTTCAACTCTTAAATATACTTGTTCCAATCTAAGAGATAAACTATCTTCTTTATTTGTATATATACATCCATAATCAATTAACTGTATTTTATTATTTTTATAATCAATTATAGAGTAGCCAACTATAGCTGTACCAGGATCTATCCCTAAAACTCCCATATTCACCTCTTTCTAAATGATATTATACTTTATTTTTAAACTTTATTCAAATAAATTCACAAAGAGAAACAAATCGTATTTTTAATATAATTTTTTTAATTAAAAACACTAATATATCTAGTT
>NZ_CDRRBS010000064.1:0-6955 GCF_977040545.1 Pseudostreptobacillus sp.
CATTATTCTTCCTCCTCCTTTTCCATTTTCATTGACAGCCATACTCCAAAGGTTGTTATCACTATGAAAACAGTTGAAATTGCTGAAGCAGTAGGCCAGTCCCTAAGTTGAAACATTCTGTTCGCAATAATATTTCCAAGCATTACTCCGTCTGTTCCTCCTACAAGGTCAGGAACAGCATATGAACCTATTGCCGGAACAAGAGTAAATATTGTTGCAGTAACCATTCCTGATTTTATTCCGGGAAGGAAAACTCTAACTAAAGCCTGAAACTTGTTTGCTCCTAAATCACTTGCCGCATCAAGCAGTGAAAAATCAAATTTTTCAATTGCTGAATACAGAGGCAGTATCGCATAAGGCAGAAATACATATACACTTATTATTATTACTGCAGTTCTATTGTATAATAAATCTAATGGTGCTGCCAAATTAAATAAATCTACTAAAAATTTATTAACTATACCATTATTACCAATTAATGCAATAATAGCAAATACTCTAACTAAAAAATTAGTCCAAAATGGTATTACTATTAATAACAACCAAAGATTTTTATACTTTGAACGAGAAATAAAATAAGATGTTGGCAAAGCTAGAATTATAGTAATAACTGTAATAAGCACCGAAATATTTAAAGTTTTTAGGGCTATTGACCATATATCTGATGAAGAGAATAAATCTCTATATGCTTTTAAAGTAAATGTTGTGTAATTTGTTATACCTCCATAAGCACTTTTCTTTAAAAAACTAAAATATACAATAATAGCTGTTGGAATTGCAAAAAATACACTCATCCATATAGTAATAGGTAAAAAATAAAGATATCTTAATTTTGATTTTTCTTGTAAAACATCACTTTTAGCCATTATTTTACCTCCACTAGATAAGCATCTTCATAATTCCAGTAAAAAAACACCTTTTCTTTCCAAACAAATAGTTCGTCTTCTTCAAGAAATTCTCTATGTTGATCAAATGCTCTAATTATTCTATTAGAACCATCAACTTTGATAAATAGTTTAGATTGGAACCCAGAATAAATTACCTCATCTACTATTCCAGTTAAAATTTTATATTTAGGATTATCCTTAGGTGGTTTGATATCAACCTTAATTTTCTCTGGTCTAAGAGTTAATTTAACTTTATCTCCAACTTTAACAGGTTTATCTAATTCTACTTTAAATTCTCCTATTTCATCTGAATGAGCTATGGCATGATTTTCATAAACTTCTTGTATAACTCCAGTTAAGAAGTTAGTTTCTCCTATGAAATCAGCTACAAAATCATCATGAGGTTTTTCATATATTTCATTTGGAGTACCAATTTGAAGTATATCTCCCTTATTCATAACTGCTATTCTATCTGATACAGATAAAGCTTCTTCTTGATCATGAGTTACAAATACGAAAGTAATTCCTACTTCATCATGTATAGTATCTAATTCTATTAATAATTTTTGTCTAAGTTTAGCGTCAAGTGCTGACAGTGGTTCATCTAATAAAAGAACATCTGGCTTACCTATTAAAGCACGTGCTATAGAAACTCTTTGTTTTTGACCCCCAGATAAATTTTCTGGCATTTTTGATTTATGTTCTAATAAACCAACTAATTCTAAATATTTATTTACTTCTTTTTCTATTTCTTCTTTGGCTATACCTTTTAATTTCAAAGGAAAAGCTACATTATCAAATACATTCATAGTTGGAAATAATGCATAATTTTGAAATACCGTATTAACATTTCTTTTTTCAGGTGGTAACTTATCAATTCTATCATCACCTACTAAAATTTCTCCACTATCTGGATATATAAATCCTGCAATCATTCTTAAAAGTGTAGTTTTTCCACAACCAGAAGGTCCTAATATAGAGAAAAATTCACCTTTTTTTATAGTCAAACTAACATCTTTTAAAATAGTATCTTTACCAAAACTTTTAGATACATTTTTTATAATCAAATCTCTTTCCAATTATCATTCTCCTTTCAAATCAAAACTTATCAAAAAATTGTATTGCTAATTCTTTTAAATAAAATACATCATTTATTCCACATAATTCTCTTACAGAGTGCATCGCAAGCATAGGAACACCTAAATCTATAGCATCTATATCAAGGTGTGTTGAAGATATAGGTCCTATTGTTGACCCTCCTATTTCATTAGATTGATTAACGAAACTTTGTATTTTAATATTAGTTTTATCTACCAATTGTTTTATTACTGATATAGAATATGCATCTGATGTATATCTTTGGTTAGCACTTATTTTAATAGATATACCTTCATTCATTTTACCTAAATTAGTTGGATCACTTTTCCCCATATATGCAGGATGTGCAGCATGAGCACCATCAGCAGATAACATAAATGAAGATGATAACATAACTAAAAAGTCTTCTCTATTAAATCCTAAAGAATAATTTATTCTTTCCAAAATATTGTATAAATAATTTGAATCTGCTCCTTGCTTAGTAGCTGATCCTATTTCTTCATTATCAAATCCAACAAATACATTTATTTGGTTGTTTTTATTATTACTTTCCATCAAACCTATTAATCCAGCATAAACAGATACTAAATTATCTAGTTTAGGGGAACTTATCATATTTTGTTCAGCCCCAACCAAACTTCCTTTATCTAAAGAGTATATAAACAAGTCAAAATCTAATATATCAGTTTTATTAACTCCAATTTTTTTAGAAATTAAATTTAATAAATAATTTTCTTTTTCAAATCCCTCTTTAACTAAATTTAGTATAGGTAGTGTATCATTTTGTTTATCAATTTTAACACCATTATTAACTTCTCTATTTTGATGTATTGCTAAATTTGGTATAGTCAATATTGGTTCTTCAATTTTTACTTTGATAGTTTTAGGTTTAAATGTATCACCGTTTTTCACTATTACTCTTCCAGCTATAGATAGAGGTCTATCAAACCAAGTATTTAATATAGGCCCTCCATAAACTTCAGTATTTAATCTTAATACTCCATTTGTAATCATTTCAGGATTAGGCTTGATTCTAAAACCTGGAGAATCTGTATGAGACCCAAATATTTTAAACCCTCTTTTTAAGTCTATTTTTTCACCTATAGTAAAGGCGACTATAGTTGAATTGGTTTTTTTTACAAAATATTTACCACCAAGTTTTAAATCCCATTTTGAATATGGATCTAATCTTTCAAAATCATTACCAACTAATATTTCAGAACATAAATCTCCTACATGATAACTGCTTGGACAATCATCTATAAATTCTATCAATTCTCTTGCAAATGCTTTAACTTCAAATTCTGCAACTTCTTTTTTTAGTATTTCTTTTGTTCCCATTTTATACCTCTACTCCATAAATTTTAGAAAATTTATTTTTTAAATAATCAATATAGTAATCTGAATTAAATTTATTACCTGTTGCATTTAAAATAACCTTATCTGGTTCTAAAAAAGCACCAAATTTTTGAACTTTTAATTCAAGCCACTTATTAATATTTTCAAATTTTGAATTTTTTAATTCTTCTTCTATATTAATATCTTTATTCATAGCATCATATATTTGAGCACTATATGCTGATCCTAAAGCATAAGATGGAAAATACCCAAACAATCCTTGTGCCCAATGTATATCCTGAAGTATTCCTTCATCTAAAGTTTTGGGTTTTATACCTAAATATTCAACATATTTATCATTCCATTTTTCTACTAATTTAGCTACATCTACCTCTTTATCTATATCACTAAATATTTCTTTTTCAAGTTCATATCTAACTAATATATGTAAAGGATAAGTAAGTTCATCAGATTCTGTTCTAATATATGAAAGATTAGATTCATTTAAAAGTAATTTAAATTCATCAATACTTATATCCATTCCAAAATATTTATCCATTAATTCATATATTTTAGGTACAAATGCATCATTTCTACCAAACATGTTTTCATATATTCTTGATTGAGATTCATGTATACCCATAGAAACTCCACCACCTAAAAAGTTTTCATCATATATATCTTCTATATGTTGTTCATATAAAGCATGCCCTGTTTCATGTATAGTTGAATATATAGCTGATATAGGATCATTTTCATGATAATGAGTCGTAATTCTAACATCTTTATTACTTGTAGAAGTAGTGAAAGGATGTTCACTTTCTTTTAAAACTCCTGCATCATAGTTAAATTTAAGTATTTTACTTATCTCCTTTGATAACTCTTTTTGTTTATCTATAGAATATGTTTTTGACAAAAATCTACTTTTTATGTCTTGTAATTCTTCTCTTCTCTTTAATACAACTTTTTTTATAAATGGTACTAAATCATTTTTTATTTTTTCAAAAAACTCATCTACATATTCTACTGTTAAATTTGGTTCATAATCTGATAAAAGTAATGAATATGGATGTCCTTCATAATTTCTATATTTTATAAATTTCTTTTTAAGTTCAATAACCTCTTTTAAAATCGGAGCATATTCTTTAATATCATTATTTTTTTTAGCATCGCTCCATTTTTGAGATGATAAAGTAACTAATTCTGAATATCTAGAATACTCATTTACAGGTATCTTACTCATAAAATCAAAAATATCTTTTCTCGTCTTCATAACAAGTTTTTTATCTATATCATTTAATTTTTCTAAATCAACAGTATATATTAATTCTTTAAATTCATCATTTACTACTGTATTATATCCAAGCTCTGATAATATTCCTATAGTCTTAGATAAATTACTTACAGCTTTAATTGGAGCCTCAGTTTCCAAATCCCAACTAAGTATAGTTTGAGCGTGATTATATGCTCTATATTTACCTAAAATTTCCTTTATTTTGACAATTTTTTCCATATATACCTCCTTCGGTAAATTATACAATTTTTATTGTTTTTTTTCAATAATTTTCGCTTTTCTTTTTTTCTTGTTCCTTATTTACTATAGCTGAAGAATAAAGTTCAGTTTTACCACAATTTAAACATATTCTCAAATAAAACATTTGACTATTTACAGGTAATAATTCTAAAAAAATATTTTTTACTTTATCTACCTTAACATCTCTAACAGGTAGATTTACATTTTTAATATCAAACTTATTATGTCCACATATACTACATTTAAATTCCATATACATCACCCTTCCAAAAAATTTTTCAAAAATGATTTTCTATGAATATTTGACACACCATTTTCTCTTAATAATTTATAATGTTCTTTTGTACCATATCCTTTATGTTTACTAAAATTATAACCTGGTATTTTCAAATCAAGTTCTTTCATAATTCTATCTCTTGTAACTTTAGCTATAATTGATGCTGTTGCTATTGATAAAGATTTAGAATCTCCTTTAACTATTGTTTCTTGAATATATTTACAGTCTTTTATTTCTCTATTACCATCTACTAAAATTAAATACCTTTCCTTATCAATATTAGGTATATTCTCTATAGCTTCTTTCATAGCAATATATGTTGCTTGTAATATATTAATTTCATCAATTATATCTGCATTAACTATTCCTACACCATATAATATATTATTATCATTTAATATATTCTCAAAAATTCTTTCTCTTTTAGATTCTGTTAATTTTTTAGAATCATTAACCTCATCTAAATATGAACTATATCCTTTTATAACTACAGCTGCCGCAACTACAGGACCTGCTAAAGGCCCTCTACCTGCCTCATCTACACCTATAATCAATGTTTTATATTCTTTATCAAAATCATATAATTTATTCATGTTCAAACCTCAATTTAGTTTTATTTAATGCATCGTTAAAATCCTTATGAAATTCGCCTATTACATTTACACTTTTTTTAGTTATAGGATGTATAAAACTTAATTCATAGGCATGTAACATTTGTCTTGGAAATTCATCTTTTCTTCCATATACACTATCACCTATTATCGGGAAGAAAAAATGTGATAAATGTACTCTTATTTGATGAGTTCTTCCAGTTTTTAAATTTAATCTCACTAAACTATATTTTTCATTTTTGTCAACAATATCAAAATTAGTTATAGCTTCTTTTCCACCATCTTTTTTTACAGACATTTTTTTTCTATCTTTTTCATCTCTACCAATATTAGAAATCAAAGTTCCACTTTGTTTATTCATACTACCTTTAACTATAGCATAATATATTTTCTTAATTTCCTTATTTTTAAACATTTCTGTTAATAAATTATGAGTTTTATCATCTTTGGCTATAATAATCAATCCTGAAGTATCTTTATCTAATCTATGTACTATACCAGGTCTTATTTCTCCATTTATACCTGATAAATCTCCTACCTTGTATAAAAGTGCATTTACTAAAGTATTTTGTTCATGTCCTTTAGATGGATGAACCACCATACCTGCCTTTTTATTAACTATCAATAAATATTTATCTTCATATACTATCTCTATATCTATATCTTGAGCTATTATATCTACCTGTTTTGCATCAGGTATATTTATATATACTTCATCTCCTTTTTCAAGTTTATATGAAGCCTTAGTTTTCATACTATTTACTTTAATATTTTCACTTTTAATTAATTCTTGTATTTTTGTTCTTGATTCTTTTAATATTTCAGATAAATATGCGTCTATCCTTTTATTAATATTTTCTTCAATTAACATCATCTACTCCTTGAAATTTTTTCATATACTCATCTTCCGTACTATTATGATGTTTAAGTATAAGATTAGCAAGTTTGGGATTAATATCTTTTAATTTAATATATCCATTTAAAGAATGATTTCTTAAACTTGTTTTAAAACCAAGTTTATGTAATACTCTTAATAAAAATCCAGAATCCCCCTTACCACAATCATGTAATAAAGCTAATTTCAAATATATATCAGGCATATTTTGAACCTTAATATCTTCATAAACTTTAAATGAATGATATTTATCATAACCTTGCATTTTATCAAATATATCATATTCTTCTTTAGATAATATAGCTTTAACCTCTT